>JBPPMI010000042.1:0-3437 GCA_051305975.1 Solirubrobacterales bacterium | reverse complement strand
GTCACCTCGGTCGCGAACTTCCCGAAACCCCCCGTCGACCTCCACACGACGATCGACGGACCTTCCGGCGGCACCACCGGCCCGACCGGCGTGCTCGGCGAGGAGTTCCTGCGCGAGAAGATCTTCGACCTGAACATCCAGCTCTCGCACGACTCGTTCTTCCAGACCAACACGCTGATGGCCGAGAAGCTCTACGGCGTCGCCGCCGAGTTCGCCGGCCTCTCCGGAGCGGAGACTCTGTTCGACCTCTACTGCGGCGTCGGCACGATCGGGCTCAGCATGGCTTCGCAGGCGAAGCACGTCTACGGACTCGAGATCGTCTCCGACGCGATCAAGAACGCCAAGCGGAACGCGGTCCAGAACAACATCACCAACGCGAAGTTCGTCACGGCCAACGCCCGCACCGGGCTCGGCGCGCTGATCGAGGAGGCCGGCAAGCCGGACGTGGTCACGATCGATCCGCCCCGGGCCGGACTGTCGGCCAAGATCGTCCGCCGCCTGATCGAGTGCGAGGCCCGCCGGATCGTCTACATCTCCTGCAACCCGACCACGCTCGCGCCGAACGCCGCCCAGCTGGTCGAGGCCGGTTATAAGCTGAACCGCGTGAGACCAGTCGACATGTTTCCCCAGACCCCGCACATCGAGTGCGTCGCCCAGTTCGACCTCGTCGGACCGCTGATCAAGCGCGACCGTGACGGGAACATCCGTGAGTAGGCCGGCCCAGAAGGGCGCCTTCGGTGTGGCGGCCGGATTCCCGGTCGAGGTCTGCGGCCCGCTCGCCGAGACCTGCGAGGAAGTCGGCTACAGCTCGATCTGGGCCAACGACCATCCCGGAGCCAAAGGACTCGAGACGCTGGCCGAGTTCGCCAAGGCCACCGACTCGATCGAGCTCGGTGTCGCCGTGATCGCCATCGATCGGCAGGCACCCGACGTGATCGCCGCCGACATCGACCGCCTCGGCCTCGATCCCTCGAGGCTCTGGATCGGAGTGGGTGCCGGCTTCAGCAAGAAACCGCTGACCGCCATGAAGGAGAACCTCTCGGTGCTCCGCGAGAACCTGCCGGGCATCCGGATAGTGATGGCCGCGATGGGCCCGAAGATGTGCGCCTACGCCGGCGCAAACTTCGACGGCGCCTTCTTCAACTGGATGACTCCCGAGTTCGCTGCCGGTGCGCGCGGACACGTCGAGTCGGGAGCCGCCGAGGCCGGAGTCGAAACTCCACCGGTCTTCGGATACGTCCGGACCGCAGTCGGCGACGACGCCGCCGACCGCCTGGCCAAGGAAGAGTCCTTCTACCGCGATCTCCACGCCGGTTACCGGAACCACTTCGACCGCCTCGCCGAACCTGAAGGAACGGTCGGTGTGGCCGCCTCGGACCGCGACGACGCCCAGGAGAAACTGGCGAAGTACGACGCGCTCGACACGATCGTCGTCCGCGGCCTCGCCTCGGCAAAGGTGGAGCCGATGACGGCGCTGGCCCGAGCCACCGCCCCAGCCTGAGTTCAGTCCCCGTCGGGGAAGGCGATCATCATCACCAGGAAGATGATCATCAGGCCGATGCAGGCGAGAAGCAGGGCTCCGGCGGCGATCCCTCCGAGGATCGAACCGAACTGAGCCTCCCGCAACCCTTCGGTGGTGCGGCCGCGACGGACGTCGATCCACGCGATGGATCCGATCAAGGCGGCTGAGCCCCCGCCGGCCAGCGCCACAAATGGAAGCATCAGCCAGCTGCCGTTGTCGTTATCCATTAGCCAGGACTGGTTGCCGGCGAGTCCCATCGCCAGCGCGAGAAAGCTGATGAAGGCGCAGATGCCGAGGATCAGCGAAAGCGTCGCCTTGCCGTTGCCGCGTTTCGACTTCCACTCCGCGAACGCTAGCGACGGACAAGGCTCAATAGGGCGGCAGGTCGTCGTGCCAGCGGCCGAGCGTGCGGAAGGCACGCCAGAAGCGCCGCTTCGCTCCCTCTTCGTCGAGTGCTTCGTCGAGTTCCGGGACGAAGAGTGCGTCGCAGGCCGGGGTGAAGGCCTGGATTTCGCCGTCGCGGGCTTCGACCACACGCGACAGCGGGATGCCGAGGCCGTTGAGGATGCCGAGTGCGTCTTCGCCCATGATCACGATGATCTTCGGCTGGACGATGTTGAACTCGTCGGCGACGCGGGCGATGCATTCGGGATCCGCCTCGGCGGGATCATCGACCGGGCACTTGGCGCAGACCGTCCCGTAGACGACGGTCGGATCGATGTTCAGCCGCTTGAAGCTCTTCATCAGCGCGTTGCCCGGCCGGCCGTAGAAAGCGACCCCCTCCTCGATCTCGGAGACGGTGGGTGCATACTTCAGCAGGAAGATGTCGGCCTGGGGATGGCCGGAGCCGAGGACCGGCATGACCTTGGTCCTGGTGCAGGCTTCGCACTCTTGGAGGTCGCGGCTCAGCTGGTTGAGTTCCCGGATCGCTTTCTCCAGGTACTTCTCTCTGATCTCGTTGTCGGTTGAAGGCATCGCTGCCTCTTTCTTTGACAGATCGGACGGGCTTCCTTTATCGGACGCCCCGATGAATCAGCCCTTGCTCGGAGTGCGCCTGGCGCCGCGCTTCCTCTGCTTGCCGCCCTTGACCGCGCGGGCGTCCGCGACCGACCGTTTCGCGGCCTTCGGCCGGCCGGTGGTCTGCAGGAACTTGAGCGCCTGGACGTACACGAGGTTCTTGTGCCGGCGGGCGATCTCGGCATCACGCATCGATTCGAGGAACTCCTCCGGGCCGTCGAAGTCGTGCAGGCGGACGCGGACAGATCCCAGGCCCTGGGCCACGTGGTTGTCGGAGCCGGCGGCCGGAATGATGTTGTACTTCCGGGCGAAACGCTCGGCCTCTTCGTTGAACGACGTGATCGCCACGCGGGGATTGAAGACCTCCATGAGGTCGATGTCCTCGACCATGTCGAGGAGGTTCTCGTAGTCGGGAACCGAGTGCATGCGGTCAAAGGGGTGTGGCACGTAGACGAGCCCGCCCTGGCGCTTGATCTCCTTCAACGTGTCGGCCATCGAAGTTCCCTTGGGGATCTTCTCCTTGATGAAGAGCCCGATCACCTCGCCGGCGTCGCTGGTCATTACCTCCTCGGCGATGATGATCTTGAAGTCGTCCATGTCTTCGGCCACTTCGGCAGCGGCATAGGCGCCCGACACCTCGTTGTGGTCGGTGATCGCGATCGCGCCGAATCCACGGTCGCGGGCGGTCTCGATCAGCACTTCGACCGGCGTCGCACAGTCCGACGAATGGTCCGTGTGCATGTGAATGTCGATGTCGATCAGCGGCCTGTCCTTCAGCTTCTTGCGCAGCGCCGGGTTCCCGGCCGGATCGTGGCGGCGCGCGGCGAGACGGTCATAGAGTTCCTCGAATCCGTCGACGACCTCAGACCAGGTCTCGATGGCGGGACCGGAACCGGCG
>JBPPMI010000041.1:0-4893 GCA_051305975.1 Solirubrobacterales bacterium | reverse complement strand
GGGTCAACGATTCTGTTTGGTCTTGCACCGGACGGGGTTTACCTGGCCGCCGTGTCACCACGACGCCGGTGCGCTCTTACCGCACCTTTTCACCATTGCCTGTTCGCAGCTCACGTGTGGCCGCGCCATCGGCTGTGTATTTCTGTGGCACTGTCCCGCGGGTTTCCCCGGGTGGGCGTTACCCACCGTCCTACTCTCTGGTGTCCGGACTTTCCTCGAAGGGATTTCTCTCCCCCCGCAGCCGTCCAACTCACGAACGAGCATTGTACCCGCGGACCGCCCAACTCAATGAAATCCCTCCAAATCGGGCAGTTTCTACCCTGGTTATGTGAGCTTCGCACAAAGAACAGCGAGTTCTTTGAGCGTTTGCTAATCTTCTCGAACCTTCTGCTGAATCTCCACCTCAAGATCGTGGAGAACGGGGGACCCAATTTGGACCTGGTCCTTGGGGCGAATCATTGGCATCTGCCATGTAGCGCTGCTCTTTCAGCGCGAGCCCGACAGCTAACCCCGTAAGCACTGGAAAGAGAAAGTCAAAAGGTATGCACCTCAGCCCCTGGCTGGTAAAACCGAATACGGCTCTGATGCTGCTCGTCGCGGCGATGACCTTCATGACCGGCTTCATCGTCCTCAACGTCGATTCCGCCTCCGCTGCGACCCGTTCGGGCGGCGTCTCGATGCCCGGCTCCGGTTCGACCTCGGCCGCGCCGGAGAAGGCACCCCGATTCGGTAACCGCACCCTGCGCGAGGGTATGAGCGGCGACGACGTGAAGATCCTCAAGAGCATCGTCCGTTCGAAGGAACTTCTGAAGGCTCCGCTGACCGAAGACTTCGATTCCCCGACCACCTCGGCGGTCAAGAAGTTCCAGCGCGACGCGGACATCTCCACCACCGGCGTAGTCAACAAGTCCACGTCGAAGACGATGGTCCGCTCGCTCAAGAAGACCGAAGCCTCCTGGTACGGACCGGGCCTCTACGGCAACGGCGTCGCCTGCGGCGGCACCCTCCGCCCGAGCACCGTCGGTGTCGCCCACAAGACCCTTCCCTGCGGATCCACCGTCCTGGTGGGTTACCGCGGCCGCTTCCTGAAGACCAAGGTCATCGACCGCGGTCCCTACATCGCGGGCCGCTCGCTGGACCTCACCTACGCGGGCGCCGATGCGCTCGGCTTCATCGACGCCGGCGTCGCAAACGTGCGCTGGGCCGTCGTCAAGCGCAAGTAGCGCCCTCTTCGGAAAACCCGTCCCGCCGCGAAGAACTGCGGCTGCGGAAGTTTCCATTCATCGCAATACCGATCCATCGGCGTTTCGGCGCTGTTTATACCGTGGCCGGTTGCGTCTCGGCAAACCGCGAGCGGCAGACAAGAAACAACAAGGAGCAATGAATCGATGTCAGTAAAAACTTTTGAATCAGGCCGGAAAGCGCGCCTCATGTTCGCCGCGATCCTGGGTGCCGCCCTGCTCGTCGCCACTTTTGCGATCGGCACTGCCGGTAACGCAGACGCCGACACTTCGGTCCGGGCCAAGAAGACCCGTGTCCTCGGAGCCATCGGCGAACTGCCCGAACCCCTCTGCCCGCTGAACTGCTCGGCCCTGGCGATCGTCTCTGGCTTCCAGGCCGAGATCGACGGCGTCGGCAACCCGTATCGGGTCCCGTTCAACGGCTACATCACCAGGTGGAAGATCAGCCTCGGTTCCGTCGACAAGATGCAGCGCGAATTCTTCGAGGAGCGCTTCGGCAGCAAGCCGAAGGCCGGCCTCTCGGTCCTCAAGCCCGTCACCGTCGGCGGCAAGAAGCAGTTCAAGCTGATGAAGCGCAGTCCGATCGAGGGCCTGAACAAGTACCTCGGCGACGTGGCTTCGATCGGACTGGAACGGCGGATCAAGGTCAAGAAGGGCTGGTACGTCGCCCTGACCGTCCCGACCTGGGCACCGGCACTCTGGAAGTCTCCTGACTGCGAGCTTGTCGATGGCAGAGTGACAGACCCCGCTGGGTGTGAAGAGGACTCAGTTGCCTTCAGCTGGCGGGCTGGGCGCGATCGCGATACCTGCAACAAAGAACCAAACATGCGGAACTCCTCGCCTCAGATGCAGCCGAAGAGCAAGCGAGCCTACGGTTGTCGATTCGAAGCAGCCCAGTTGCTGTACCGCGTGAAGGTGACGAACAAGAGGTAGTCCTCAACGGGAATTCCCTCCTAAGGGTCCTTCAACTGGTTGACGGGAGAATAGTTATCCATATATATTCTTCGACGTCCAGTTTGAACGGCTCTTTGGAGGAGGACCTGCTTTATGAAGAGGAGACTTCTGACCACCGCTGTAGCTTTGGTCAGCCTTTGTGTGTGGGGAGGTGTCCAGATGGCTGTCGCAGCGAATTTGACAGGCACCGCCGGAAATAATCGCCTTTGCGGCACTGAGTACAGCGACACCATTTCGCTACTTGATGGTGATGATTACTCAGAAGCCAGAACGGGCGAGGACACGATCAACGCGGGAGGAGGCCGTGACATGGTCGACGGAGGTGACTCCGACGATGTGATCTACGGCGGTGACGGTGCGGACTCCGGAAATACTCCCGCGAATTTTGCGTTCTGTGGGCCGCAGGGTGGTGGGGTCATCCCACCAGCTCCGCGTGAATTGAGCGGAGGCTACGGAGACGATGAGATATATGGCAACGATGGTGCTGACAAGATCAGGGGCGGCCCCGGCCACGACTACCTAGACGGGAACTCGGATGATGACTACATCATGGCTGATGACGGGTTGTCCGACACCGTGCGTGGCGGGTCTGGCTACGACAGGTGTTACGTCGGTGGCGGTGACAACATCGCGGGTTGCGAGGAGATAATCAGCCCCTAAACGGGATGATTCCGGGATCGGTACATCCACGCTGTACCCACGAGCACACAAACGGGCGGCCTGATGGCCGCCCGTCTCGTTTGGGGAGGAGGAGGGCTCTTCAAGGGGAGGGGAGAGCCCATCCGGGTCAGGCTGCCGAGGGAAGAACCTTCGGCGTCGCCTGGTCTTTGGGGAGGGCCGCGGCTGCGGCCATCACGCTCTGGAATTCACCCAGGGCCACGTGGGCCAGGGCTTCCAGGATCTGCTCGTCGTCCCAGCCGGCTTCCCGCGCTTCTTCGTGCAGGTAGATCGGCGGGTCACCCTCGGATTCGAGCGCTGCCTTCAGGTAGACCAGCAACGCCGCTTCACGCGGGTCGGACGAGGTGAAACTGCGGGCGCGCGACACTTCGTCGAGCCCGAGACCGGCATTTCGGGCCGTCTTCGCGTACTGAACGACGCTGTAGCTGTCGCCCTTGTGCTCGGCTACGGCCAGAGCAATGCGGTGACGGGTCGTCTGCGGGAGTTCACCCTTTGCCAGTTCTGCGCGCATACGGGTGTAAGCCCTGAGTACTGCCGGGGAACCGGCAAGCACTCCGACCAGTTTGTTCACCGAACGGCCTCCGACCTGAATGCTCTTCAGAATGTCGGCGCTGTCGTCCGGCGCGGTCAGTTCGTCATGGATGTGGAATCGGCTGACTTCAGTTTTTACGGTCACGATGGTCTCGCTCCCAATCTTTCTTAGTACGTCACTGCCTTGAGGGGCTTTAGGTGGCGTTTAAAGGGGCATTACTTTACTTTTAGCTAGTTACTTACCTCAAGTAAGTTATACCCCTTAAGTCGGCGTTGCGCAAGCCCGGTGGCGTATCGTTGCCCCGAGCAGTGCCCTTCCAAACCCCTCGCCGGATCTTTCAAAGGAGCAGATGGCCCAGCAATCCAAGACCCCAAGTGATGTTCTCGACCTGGTCGACGAACACAACGTGCGGTTCGTGCGCCTCTGGTTCACCGACGTGCTCGGCCACCTGAAAAGCTTCTCGATCAATTCGACCGAACTCGAGCGGGCCTTCGAGCAGGGCATCGGCTTCGACGGCGCGTCGCTGACCGGGTTCAACTCGGTCGAGGAGTCGGACATGGTCGCCAAGCCCGATCCGGCGACCTTCGAGCTGATCCCGTGGCGTCCCGAGGGAATCGATGCGGTCGCCCGCATGTTCTGCGACATCGAAGTTCCGGGTGGCCTTCCCTACGAAGGCGACCCTCGCTGGATCCTGAAGCGCGCCCTGAAGCGCGCCACCGACCTCGGTTTCGACGATTACGTGATCGGCCCCGAGCTCGAATTCTTCTACTTCAAGTCGGCCCGCCCCGAAGGCGGGATCCCCGAGGTGCTCGACGAGGGCGGCTACTTCGACCTCACGACCCTCGACGCGGGGTCCGACGTGCGTCGGGAGACCGTGCTCGCCCTCGGGCGGATGGGTGTTCACGTGTCATCGACTCACCATGAGGCCGGGCCGTCGCAGCACGAGCTCGACCTCAAGGCGACCGACGCGCTCGCTGCGGCCGACAACATCATGACTTCGAAGATCGTCGTCAAGGAATACGCGGTGAAGGAAGGCTGGCACGCGACCTTCATGCCGAAGCCTCTCGATGGCGCCAACGGCTCCGGAATGCACCTCCATCAGTCCCTGACCCGGGACGGGAAGAACGCCTTCTTCGACGAGAACAAGCCGGCCGTCCTGTCTTCGACGGCCAAGGCCTTCATCGCCGGCCAGCTGCGCCACGCCCGCGAGATCGCCCCTCTCTATGCGCAGTGGGTCAACTCGTACAAGCGCCTGGTGCCGGGCTTCGAAGCCCCGGTGTACCTGTCGTGGTCACGTCGGAACCGGTCTTCGCTGATCCGTGTCCCGCAGCGGCAGAGCGGCGAATCCGGCGGCGCCCGGCCCGAGCTGCGCTGCCCCGATCCGGCGGCCAACCCGTACCTCTGCCTCGCCGGGATGCTCCAGGCGGGACTCGAGGGGATCGAGAAGGGTTACGAGCTGCCGGAGCCGATGGCTGTCTCTTATACACA
>JBPPMI010000040.1:0-2638 GCA_051305975.1 Solirubrobacterales bacterium | reverse complement strand
TGTTAGGGCCTCCATGAACATGTTGGTCAACTTCTGGGCGTCGGTCTCCGTGTCGTACCTCCAGACCGAGTGTGTAAGCGTGTCGCCTCCCCACCGATTGAAGGTCTCGACGCTGAGCGGGGTTTCGATGTGCCGCACGCGTGAATCTTCAGGCATTCGAACTGTGACCTGCTGACTCGTGGTTTCACGGAGGAAGGCGAGTGCTGCAGCAAACGGAACAGCGCCGTTCGGGTACACGTGGCTAACGTCGGAGAGGTCCAGGACCAACTTGCGATCGGCATGGTCTCGTGCAGTCTCAAGAAGCTGGGTTGCTCTGATCGGTCCTTTGAGGTCGTGGATCTGCCAGATCCACGGCTCTTTCCACCCGGCCATGGCTAGGCGACCTCCTCGGGAACCGCGGTCCGCTTGATGTGCTGGAGGGTGTCGACGATGACCCCGACGTCGGCGTCGGGGAAGATGTAGTCCGGGCCCGTGGGGGCGTGGTCAGTGTAGGGCGACTCGAAGAGGCGGGCCGGCTCCATGACGCCGTTCTTGGTGAGCTCGTCGACGATGAGGTTGACGAATCGGACCTGGTCGGCGGAGAACCGGGTGCCGTCGAGGTAGTTCTGGAATGCATCGATCGCGGCGGAGCGATCGAGGCCGATGAGGTTGCGGACGAAGATGCCAAGACCGCCGCCCTGCTCGGTGGCCCAGGCGATGTCGACCTGCTGGCCGCCGGAAGCGACGAGCATCTGCTCGAGCTCGGTGAGGTCGTCGGACGTGAGCTGCTTGTTGCGACGAAGGCGCTGGAGGGCGAGGTTTTCGAGGTGCTCGCGGAGATACGCCTCGGCCTTGGCGCGGAAGCGCTCGAAGTTCGTGCCGGGTGTGACCCCCGGGAGCATGACCTCGATGCCTTCGCCGATGGTGTCCTCGAAGTCGGTGTAGATCGGGTTGCGCGGGGTTTTCTCGATGAAGCGGACGAGCCCGCGCAGGCGTAGGCGGGCGAGTTCGAGCATTGGGAGGGTGACGTCGATCCACCACTCGTCGCCAGCGACCGACTCCAGCAGGACGGCCTGCTCGGCGACGCTGGGGATGCTCGTCTTCCCGAGCAGCGCCGCGGCGATCCGCTGCGCCGTCTCACGCAAGCGCTCGGCCAGGACGAGGTCACCGTCGAGCTGGGCGAGCTGGCGGCGCAGGATGAGTAGGTCGAAGCGCTTGGCGTCCTCGTCGTCGTCACGAACCGAGGACGGCAGTCCGGCGAGCACGAACAGGGCTTCGGAGTCTTCCGGCCTCAGCGTCTGCCAAGCGTCGGCGGAGGCGTACTTCTCGACAGCCCTACGGTGCGGCCGCACGACGAAGTTGTCGAGGTTCATGCCGGCGACGATCTCGTGGAGCGTCGTGGCGGTCGACTTCCGCAGGTTGGGCTCGTCCTCAGCCAGCGCCGTTACCAGGCCGAGCCGAGCCTCGAACAGCCGCTGGGAGAGCGACTTCTGGATCTGGCCCTGTGAGCCGGGGAGGTCCTGGCTGAAGTAGTCGAGGTTGCCGCAGAAGTCGAAGACGAGGAAGTCCTTCTTGTGATCGCCGGGCCCGAACAGGTCGGGCCGCAACCGCGTGCCGCGACCGATCATCTGCCAGAACTTCGACTTCGACCGCACCATCTTGAAGAAGACGAGGTTGACGACCTCAGGCACGTCGATGCCGGTGTCGAGCATGTCGATGCTGATGGCGATGTGCGGCGCCTTGTCCTTGATTGAGAAGTCGTCGATCAGCGACTGGGCGTACGGCGTGCCGTGGGTGATGACGCGGGCGAAGTGCCCGGCGAGCTCGGGGTAGGCGAGATTGAACCGCGTCTCGATGAACTCGGCGTGCTTCTGGCTCTTGGCGAAGACGATCGTCTTGCCCAGCCGATCGCCGCTTGCCACTTTGTAGCCCTGCGTCATCAGGGTCTCGAGGACCTTGTCGACGGTGTCCTCGTTGAACAGGAACCGGTTGAGTTCCTCGGCCCCGACCTCGTCGGGCGGTCCGTCTTCGCCCCAGTCGAGGACGTCCCACTGGTCCTTCTCTTCTTCGGTGAGGTCGTCGTACCTGATGCCGGAGCGCAGGAACTGGGTGCCGACGCTGATGCCCTTCGGCGGCACGAGGTAGCCCGCTTCGACTGCTTCGTCGAGGGAGTAGTTGTCAGTGGGTACGCCGTCTTCGAGGTGGAACAGGCGGTAGGTGTTGTGGTCGACCTCGTCCTTGGGTGTCGCGGTGAGGCCGATGAGAAGTGAGTCGAAGTAGCCGAAGATCGCGCCGTACTTGGCATAGACGGAGCGGTGGGCCTCGTCGATCACGATGAGGTCAAAGTAGCCCGGCCCGAAGCGGCGGGTGCCGTCATCGATCTCGTTGATCAGGTTCATCATCGTGGGGTACGTCGAGACGTAGACCCGTCCCTCGATCGCTTTCTCGGTCACGAGGTTGACCGTCGTCGAGCCAGGCAGGTGTTGCTTGAACGCATTCGCGGCCTGGTTGACCAGGGCGGTTCTGTCGGCGAGGAAGAGCACCCGCTTGACCCAGTTCGCCTTCTGCAACAGATCGACGAGCGCGATGGTGGTGCGGGTCTTGCCCGAGCCGGTTGCCATGACGAGGAGGGCCTCGCGCTGCTTGCGGTCGAACGCAT
>JBPPMI010000039.1:0-2956 GCA_051305975.1 Solirubrobacterales bacterium | reverse complement strand
TCCGATCACGAGGGCACCGAGCAGGGCCGAGAAGATGAAGCCGCGGCCACCGAACAGACTGGTGCCGGCGATGACCGGACCGGCGATCGCGAGCAGCAGTAGGTCGCCTGCGCCGGAACTCTGGTTGACCGCAAGCAGCCGGGATGCGGCGAGGATGCCGCCGGCCGCGGCCAGGGTCGAGGCCAGGGTGAAGACGGCGATCTTCACGCCGTCGGTGTGGATGCCGGCCCGCTTCGCCGCCTCGAGGTTGCCACCGACCGCGAAGACGTGGCGGCCCCAGCGGGTGCGCTCGGTGAGGAAGGTGAAGAACGCCATCAGCACGAGCATGATCACGACGGCGAGCGGTACCCCCCGGTCGTCGTTCATGACGTAGACGGCAGCCAGTACCGCGACCCCGATCAGGACGAGTCGGGCCACGGTGCCGCCGATCGGCCCGGGCGCGAGCCCTGCCTTGATCCGGGACATCCTTCCCAGCACGGCCGCCAGGACGAAGGCACCGACGGTTACGAGGCCGAGAACCCAGCCGACCGCTTCCGAGAAGAAGGTACTGGTGAGGTCGGTGATCGTGCTGGCGGGGAGATTGATAGTCCCGGTGTCGCCGAGCACGTATAAGAGAACCCCCTGCCACCCCAGCAATCCGGCGAGGGTCACCACGAAAGAAGGGACTCCGAACTGGGTGACGATGATTCCGTTGAAGCAGCCGATCGCGGCACCGACTCCGAGACCAGCCAGGATCCCGAGCACGGGACTGACCCCGTGTTTGACCGTCAGCACGGCCATGACACCAGCGGCAAGTCCGCTGACCGCGCCGACCGAGAGGTCGATCTCGCCGAGCAGGAGCACCATGACGACGCCGATCGAGATCGTCGCCACCGCGGTGATCTGGAGCATCAGGTTCTCGAGGTTGATCGAGGTCAGGAAGCGGTCGTTGGCGATCTGGAAGATCGCCCAGATCACGACGAGGACGATGATCACCCGGAGCGACCCGAGCTCGCCCGCGAGGATCCGCTTGACCAGCGGGGGGCGGTTGGACTCGTCCACTGCGTCGCGCTCGGCGATGGAATCGGACGGGCTCATAGCGGTGTCTCCTCGGTCTTGCGCTCTATGTCGGCCCCGGTGATCGCTGCCACCACTGCCTGCTGGTTCTGCTCTCCAACGAAAGTCTTGGCCATGCGGCCGAGCCGGAGCACGGAGATCCGGTCGACCACCTGGAACAGGTCGCCGAGATTGTGACTGATCACGACTACGCCTAGACCACGCTCCTTGAGGCGGGTGATCAGCTTGAGGATCTGCTCGGTCTGGACCACGCCGAGGGCGGCTGTCGGTTCGTCGAGCAGGACGACCTTGGGGTCACCGAGCAGCGACCGCGCGATCGCGACGGCCTGTCGCTGGCCTCCGGACAGCATGCCTACTTCGGTCCGCACGCTGCGCAGCGTGGTCACACCGAGCGAGTCGAGAAGTTCGTTCGCCTTGAGTTCCATCGCGGTCTCATCGAGCCGCGGGGGTGGAAAGCTCGTGACTATTTCCTGGCCGAGGTAGAGGTTCTCCACCACGTCGAGGTTCTCGGCGAGGGCCAGGTCCTGGTAGACGGTGGCGATGCCAAGCCTGGTCGCGGCGGTCGGGCTGGTCAGCTGGACCTCGCGTCCATCGAAATGCGCTGTGCCGGAATCGGCCGGCTGGGCTCCGGAGATCGCCTTGATCAAGGTCGACTTGCCGGCGCCGTTGTCCCCGACGAGGCCGACGACTTCGCCGGCCTCCACGGAGAAATCCACGTCCTTCAGCGCCTGGACGGCACCGAACGACTTGGTGAACCCCTTCAGCGAGAGGAGAGAACCCCCCGAAGGCGGTGCGCTCGCGGCGCTGCCTTCGGGGGTGGCGGTTGCTGGGCTCATGTTCTCTCCTCGCGCTCCGGGGTGTCCTACTTGACGCCTGCGGCTTCGCAGTCCTTCTTGTATGCGGCGGTACAGATCTCGCTCGCACTCCAGAAGCCGTCCTTGACGACGGTGTCCTGGACGTTGTCCTTGGTGACCGCGACCGGATCGAGCAGGACCGACGGGATCATTCCGCTGCCGTTGTCCTCTTCGCCGTTGATCAGGCCCTCCGGCGGATCTTCACCGTTGGCCACGGCGATCGCGAGCTGCGCGGCCGCCTTCGCTTCCGGCTTGATCGCCTTGTAGACCGTCATGAACTGCTCGCCGGCGAGAATCCTCTGGATCCCCGCAAGCTCTGCGTCCTGACCGGTAACCGACATGGTGCTCGGGTCGATGCCGGCTGACTTCAGCGCGGCGATTGCGCCACCTGCGGTTCCGTCGTTCGCGGCGTAGACACCCTTGAAGCCGTTCTTGCCGAGGGCGGTCGCGGCCTGCTCCATCTCCGTCTGTGCCTTGTCGGGGCTCCAGTCAGGGGTGTCGTATTCCTTCGCAATCTTGACTCCGGCGTCAGCCAGTGCCTGGTTGGAACCTTCCTTGAACAGGGTCGCGTTGTTGTCGGTCGGCGCGCCGTTGATCTTCACGATCGGGCCCGTCGGTACACCCAGCTTCTTCATGTTTCCGGCCATTGCCGTGCCCTGCAATTCACCAACCTTGGTGTTGTCGAATGACACGTAGTAATCGACCGGTGCATCCAGAATCAGACGGTCGTAACTGATCACCGGGATGTCGGACTGGTTTGCCCGGGTTACCATCGCTGCCGCTGAAGCGGAGTCGACCGGATCGAGCACGATGACGTCAGCGCCCTCGGTGATCGCCGCTTCGACCTGCGACTGCTGCTTGGCCGTGTCCTGGTCAGCGTTGCTGTAAAGAATTTCGCAATCCGGGCATTCGGCTTTGACGTTCTGCTCGAAAAGCGGTTTGTCCTGAGATTCGTAACGCGCGGTCTTGGTCTCGGGCAACAGCAGCGCAATCTTCTTGCCGCCACCGCTCGACCCGCCGTCATCGCCGTCGTCGTCCGACCCGCA
>JBPPMI010000038.1:0-6112 GCA_051305975.1 Solirubrobacterales bacterium | reverse complement strand
ACTCCCAGTTTCTCTGCGAAGTAAAGGTAGTTCTTGACCAATGTGTTCTTGGCTCCGTAGCGACAGCCGACCATGCAGGCGCCGCACTTGATGCAGCCGGTCCGGTCCGGTCCTTCGCCACCGAAGTACGGATCCGGGACGACCTTGCCGGGCTGGCCGAAGTGGACCCCGACCTGCGTGTTGGCGTAAGTGTTGT
Organism: Solirubrobacterales bacterium; assembly: GCA_051305975.1. GTDB lineage: Bacteria > Actinomycetota > Thermoleophilia > Solirubrobacterales > 70-9 > 67-14. Next base: position 5,916 of record JBPPMI010000038.1, on the reverse strand, counting down.
TGGCGCCGGTCTCCTCGGCGTACTCGCGTAGGAGTGCGTCGGCGGGCCCGGTGTCGCGGTAGAGAGTGACCCCGAGGATGCGTTCGGCGGTGACGTAGTGCGGGCCGAGTTCCTTCTCCCAGTCGGCGAGTCCGTCCCACTGCCGGTCGGTGTAGAAGGCGGGGCGCGGGCGGTAGAGCGTGTTCGCGTATCCGAGGCTGCCGCCACCGACGCCGCTGCCGGAGACGATGAAGACGTCCTTGAAAGGGGTCATGCGCATGATGCCGCGCATGCCGAGCTTCGGCATCCAGAAGTAGCGGCGCAGGTTCCAGGTGGACTTCGCGAAGTCCTTGTCCTCGAACCGGCGTCCGGTCTCGATCACCGCGACTCTGTAACCCTTCTCGGCGAGCCTCAGTGCCGAAACGCTGCCGCCGAATCCGGAGCCCACGATGATCCAGTCGTAGTCGAACTTCTCTGCCATTCGATGGAGTGTAGAGAGTCAATACAACTGACTGGTAACCCGGCCAACAAACCGTGTGACTAAACGTATTATCAGAGGAAGTCACTTGACCGCAACCTTTATCCCTCCTTTGGTTTAGAGTCTCTGAAACCTATACAGCTCACGTCCGCCCGCTTCGAGGGCTCGAATATTTCAAGGAGAGACATGCAACGGTTGGGAATAGTTCTGGCGATGGTTGCCGCATTTGCGGTGGCAGCAGCTGGCTTCGCAGCGCCCGCTTCGGCGGCCAAGGTCAGTGCGACCAAGCTCGAGAAGAGCACCAAGAAGGCCCAGAAGAAGGCGAAGGCCACCTGCAAGAAGGCCGGAAAGGTCAACCGTTCAAACAAGGCGAGCAAGAAAGCCAAGGGCAAGGCGAAGTCCGCCTGCAAGAAGGCCAAGAAGAACTCGAAGCGCCTGACGAAGAAGCTCAAGACCTACAACCAGCAGTTCTTCGACGTCTGTAAGCGCGGCTGCAAGTACAAGACGGTTCAGGCCGGTGCGAACGCCGCCGGCGTCTGGCAACTCAAGAACAAGAAGCGCTCCGCCACGGTCCGGGTCCAGCCCGGCATCTACAACGAGGGAGTTCTCCTCCGCGGAAAGATCGAAGGCCGGAAGTACGACAACCTGACGATCATGGGCGTCAAGAAGGACAAGTCGCCGGCAACCACTCGCGCCGGCGCGATGAAGGTGATCCTCGAAGGTAAGGACGCCAAGACCATCGTCAAGGGCAACTCACCGACCTGGAGCGGCCCGAGCGCGACCAACCCCGACGGTGATCCCGCCGTGACTCCGGCCCAGAACGCAATTGACGCCGAAGACATCGACGGCATCAAGTTCAAGAACATGTGGGCCCGGAACTACCTCAACAACACGTTCTTCGTCCACGCGTCGAACGTGCCCGAGGACAACTCACACTGCTCCGGTTTCGTAATGGACAACCTGGTCTCTTCGGACACCAGGTCCTACGGCATGTTCTCCCGTAACTGCTTCGGTGGCAAGTTCCTCAACTCCGAGGGCTGGAACCACGGCGACTCCGCGTTCTACGTCGGAGAGACCCCGTGTGACGATCCGAACTGGACCAACAAGGGACCGAACCCGGGACCCTGCCAGGCCGATCCGGACTGGACGATCATCAAGAACGTCGACAGCCACCAGGGTTCGCTCGGTTACTCGGGTACCAACTCGAAGTACGTGAAGATCCAGGATTCACGCTTCTACAACAACGGTGCCGGCCTCGTGCCGAACACTCTCGACAGCGAGAAGTTCGAGCCCAGCGGATGGTTGATCTTCGAGAACAACGACATCTTCTGGAACAACCTCAACTACTACTCGACCGGTTCTCCGATCGAGACGGCCATCGGTAACGGCAACCCCACCGGCATCGGCATCATGCTCTACGGCACCGACGGGGTAGTCATGAAGAACAACCGCATCTTCGGTAACGAGCAGTGGGGTGCCGCTGGATTCTCCGGTCCCGACCTGTTCGGCGTCAACGATGGCGATGACGCGAAGAACATGAATAACCAGTACATCGACAACGAGATGGGACTGGGCGGCAAGGACCCGAACGGCAACTATGATTTCTTCACCGATAACTCCGGTGGAGGCAACTGCTGGTCGGACAACTCCGCCGGTTCGACGTTCGCACCGGGTAACGGTTCGGTGCCGGTCTCGACGATCTACCCCGCCTGCCCCCGAGCGACGGTGTTCAATGACAACGTGCCGAGCATCGACTTCGGAGCTGGCCTCCAGGTCAACCCGGCCTACCTCGATCCGCAGGAACCCTGGCGCGACCTGACCACGATCTTCGGCCTCGCTGAAGTTCGTCCGTCAGAGCTCCAGGAATGCTCGTGGAAGACCTCGTCGGTCCACATGGCTTCATACACGGCCGACAACGGCAAGACCTACACCCCGGTCAGGACGGATCCGGTAAGCGCCCAGGCGTGTACCGATCTCGAGAACCGGCCCTCGCCCTATAACCCGTAAAGGATAAGACAGGAAACCAATGAATTCACTGCTAAACAAGCGGTTGCCGGGGATCCTGGCACTCGGATTGGTGATGCTGGCCGTGGGGGCGGCCGGCTCACCGGCCAGTGCCGCCATGTCAGGTGGTGCCCAGATCAGCGGACTGACCAAGGCACAACAGAAGGCCAAGGCCAAGGCGCTGAAGAAGTGCGGCAAGAAGAGCACGGCCAAGAAACGGAAGGCCTGCAAGAGGGCTGTTGTCAAGAAGTACAAGAGGCTCGCGAATGCCACACCTTCGGGCAAGACCTACAAGGTGAATCTCTACGACAACTACTTCACCCCGGCCAACCTGGCCATCAAGGTCAACGACATCGTCGAGTGGAGCTGGGCAACCGTCGGGGAACGCGAACCTCACAACGTGACGCTCGCCAACAGTGTCCCCGGGGTCAACCGGAGCGACTATGTCTCCGAGTTGACCACCGACAAGGACACCCGGTTCAAGCGGGCCTTCCCGAAGCCCGGCGCTTATAAGTTCGTCTGCGAGATTCATTTTGCGATGACGATGGACGTCAACGTCTCGAAGTAGTCGAGGCCTTGACCGGATGCGGAGAATCGGACTGACATTTGCGGTTGTGGCTGCGCTGAGCGTGTTTGCGCTCAGCGCGGCGTCTCCGCCTGCTTCGGTTTCTGCCGCGAACCAGAGTCTTCCCGGAGCCGGATCCTCGGCTACCGGCGACGCACTCACCGGCAAGCAGAAGGCCGCCCGAAACAGGGCGCTCCGCAAATGCAAAGCGAAGCGCACCCGGCCGGCTCGACAGCTATGCCGGAAGAAAGTCAGGAGGCGCTTCGCAACGAAGCCAGTCAAACCTGCCGAGACCGAACCGGCTGCCGTGATCGACGTAAGCGACGACTTTTTCAATCCCGGCTCGGTGGACATCGATCTGAACGAGAGCATTCTCTGGGTCTGGAACGAAGCCAACCACAACCCGCACGACCTCACGCTGGTGTCCCACCCGAAGGGAATTGACCGGGCCGATTTCGAAACCGGCCTCTCGCCGTCGGTCGAATACACCTTTCACCGCAGATTCACAGTTCCGGGTACTTACAGGTTCGTCTGCTCCCTGCATTTTCAGATGAAGATCGACGTGGCGGTACACGATGAGTAAAGCCTCAAACCCCGAAGGAGCTCCCGATGGACTTTGATCCGATGGACCGACGCAACTTTCTCGGGGTAGCCGGAGGCGCACTGGTCTGCACTATCGCCGGCCAGAAGTACCGGATCGACAGCAACGCCGACCTCAAGAAGGCGAACGCCGCCTTCCCGGTCCCGCCGAAGGTTGCGGCCGCGAAGAACAATCCGACTCTCACCAGGTCGGCGATCACCGGACCGCGCCGCGAGTACTGGATCAAGGCCGAGCAGCGGCGCTGGAACGTGGTGCCGGGCAAGGTCGACGAGATGATGAACAAGTCCATCAAGCGCAAGGTCACCGGCAGCACGACCACCGATGTCTTCGCTTACCGCCCCTACTCGAAAGACTTTGCCCAGCCGCTGGGTCCCGCAACCGTGCCGGGGCCGCTGCTCGAGGCCAACGTTGGTGAGACCCTCGTGGTGCACTTCCAGAACGAATGCCCGCTTCCGGTGACGATGCACCCGCACGGGATCTTCTATTCGAACGAGATGGACGGTGCCTACAAGGGCAAGTACACCGACCCCGGCGGATTCGTCCAGCGGGGCCGGACCGTCACCTACATCTGGGAGTGCACCGAGGGCACGCAGGGATCGTGGCTCTACCACGATCATGGGCCGTTCGACCCGATCCCGGTCGACAAGGGTCTCTTCGGCCCGCTGGTCATCCGCGACCCGGACGAGCCGCTACCCGACCGCGAGTACTTCCTGGGCTTCCATTCATTCCTGCCGGGTTCGAACAATCCGGATCTGAGACAGGCGCTCTACGCGATCAACGGCAAGGCCTACACGGGCAACACGCCGACGATGACGGCGAAGGTCGGTGACGACGTCGCGATGCATGTCTACGGCATCGACAACGACTTCCACACCTTCCACATCCACGGCCACCGCTGGGCGGAACCAAGTGGAGAGATCGTCGACAACAAGATCTTCGGCACCGGAGATTCCTTCCGGGTCCGCTTCATCGAAGACAATCCGGGCCGCTGGCTCTACCACTGCCACGTTTTCTCGCATCTGCATCAGGGCATGAGCGGCTGGTACAACGTCACATGAGGTACCGGCTCGGAATAGCGATGGCATTCATCGGGGCGGTAGTGCTCTGCGCGGCATTCGCGGCACCGTCGCAGGCCAAGAACACACGGGTTGCGATCAGCGACTTCCAGTGGTCGGACCCCACTCCGGAGGTCGACCTCGGAGAGTCCGTCACGTGGGACTGGATCGGACCCGACCTCCAGCACTCGGTGACCGGACAAGAGGAGAACTCGAAGCAGTTCGATTCGGATCCCGGCAACAGCAACCCCCGCCACGACCTCGGTGACTCGTTCAAGGTGACTTTCGACGCACCTGGCCAGTACATCTTCCAGTGCAAGCTGCACATCTCGGTGAACGGCGCGGTCAGCGTTTCGAACACCCTGGGGGATCCCAACTCGGACCCCGGCCCGCAGGCTCCGCTCAACGTCGACATCGAGCCGCCATACGTGGATGACATCATGGCCTCCCCGACCGTGTACGGGCCCAAAGGCAAAGGTGGCGCCCTGACCTTCTCTACCAACGAGGCGGGCAGCGCGGACGTCGATTACTACCGCCTGGTCAAGAAGAAAGGCAAGAAGACCCGGAAGGTCTTTGCCGGCTACGCCGAATGGACGGCGTACCTCGGAATCAACACGGTGCCCTTCGCCAAGCGCATCGAGACGTTCAAGGCGAAGCCGGGAAGGTACGAAGGCCGCTTCCGCGCGACCGACGCCCACAACAACGTGACCGACGACTTCCCGATCCAGTTCGAGATCAAGGGCAAGAAGAAAAAGGGCAAGAAGAATTAGGCCGCGGCGCCTTCGTCAGAAGGACGTCGGCTTGCTTTTTCATGAACGGCCTTGTCGGAGGCACTCTTGGTCCTGACGGTGAGCGGATAGGCTTGGTTGGTGCCGAATTCACTCGAGCGACGCCACAACCGACGCCGCCGGCATGAGCGGACCCGCCAGGAGCTGATCCAGGCCGCGATGGACCAGGCGGTCGCCGGGTCGTTCAAGGACCTGACCGTCGAAGGCATCACCCGTGAGGCCGGAGTCTCGCGCAGCGCGTTCTACGTCTACTTCGGTGACAAGGAAGAACTGCTGCTCGGTGCGCTCGAGGACCTGATCGCGAGCCACCAGAAGCGGCTCGGCAACTGCTGGACTTCCGGTGGCGATCCGCGCCGCGGGGTGGAGAAGGCGATCTACGACATCAGCCGCGTCTACTCCGACAACTCCGAACTGCTCGGGCTCGCCTTCGAGACCGCGACCTACGA
>JBPPMI010000037.1:0-2294 GCA_051305975.1 Solirubrobacterales bacterium | reverse complement strand
CGCAGTGCGCTCGACACCCTGCGCTCGGAAATCCTGCGCGCGGCCCTGATCGCGGTCCTGGTCGGCAGCCTGCTCGGGGTCGCGATCGCTTCGGCGATCGCCGTGCGGATCAAACGCCTGGCTTCGAAGGCCGACGCCCTCGCGTCCGGCAACTTCGACGTGAGCCTGCCGACCGGTGGCCGTGACGAGATCGGCGATCTGGCGCGGTCGCTCGAATCGATGCGGTCGTCGCTGAAGGAGAACTTCGGCGTGCTCACCGCCGATCGTGACAAGCTGACGGCGATCTTCGACGGCCTTAACGACGCGGTGATGGTGGTCGATGACGAAGGCCCGGTCCGCTTCTACAACTCGGCCGCAACTGTCCTGCTCGGTCAGGGGGGGCTGCCGCCCGAGGCGATGCTGCCGCAGATCAAGCGGGCGTCGGTAGAGGGCTTCGCTGCGCACCCGGCGCTCCGGATCGGCGACCGGGCCTACGCGATGCAGGCCCGGTCACTGCCGGACGAGAAGGCGGTGCTGGTGGTCGTCCGTGACCGGACCGAGGAGATGCGCAAGGAGTTCGCCGAGCGCGACTTCGTGAGCAACGCCGCCCACGAGCTCCGGAACCCCCTGGCCGGCATCTCCGGGGCGATCGAGGTCCTCCAGTCGGGGGCCAAGGACGATCCCCCTGCCCGCGACCATTTCCTCAACCGGCTTTCGGCCGACGCCGAGCGGATGAGCCGCCTCACCCAGTCGCTGCTCACGCTGGCCCGGGTCGAGGCCCTGGGTGCCGGGGAGGTCGAAGTGGTCGACGTGACCGCCGCGGCCAAGGACGTCGAGGCCGCGGTCGAGGTACCGGCCGGACTGGACCTCATCCTCGATGTCGAACGGGATCTCGCCGCCAAGGGCGATCCGACCCTGCTCCGCCAGGTTCTGATCGGCCTGGTCACCAACGCATGTAAGAACACGCCGCCCCCCGGCACCGTTACGGTTCGCGGCAGGCGCATCGGTGATGCGGAAATGCTGCTGGAAGTGATCGATACTGGAACCGGAATCCCACAAGCCGAGGTTGACCGCGTGTTCGAGCGCTTCTACCGTCGATCCGAATCGCGCCGCCAGGAAGGCTTCGGTCTCGGTCTCGCCATCGCCCGGCGGATGGCTGACGTGATGGGCGGCGAGATGGGCGCAAATTCAGTTGAGGGTGAGGGCAGTACATTCTGGGTCCGCCTCCCGTTGATCGACCAGTCAGAGACCCCGATTGCCTGAGAACCTGAACAACGCCGGAAGAATCCTGATCGCAGACGACGAGCCCTCGGTCAGGGACTCGGTCGGATACGCCCTGGCCCAGGAGGGTTTCGAGGTCACACCGGCGATCGATGGCACCGAAGCGGAAGAGAAACTGGTCGGGGACTTCGAGTACGACCTGCTGATCCTCGACATCATGATGCCCGGCCGCAGCGGCCTCGACATCTGCCGTGAGGTGCGCTCACGCTCGGCCGTGCCGATCATCATCCTGACCGCGAAGGATGCGGAGGTCGACAAGGTGGTCGGCCTCGAAGTCGGTGCCGACGACTACGTCACCAAGCCCTTTTCCGTTCGTGAACTCCTCGGCCGGGTCCGCGCCCAGCTCCGCCGTCGCGAGCTCGATCGCTCGCCGGCGCCCGAGGTGTCCCGCATCGTCGCCGGACCGGTGACGATCGACCTCGCCCGGCACGTGGTCACGGTCCACGGTCGCACCATCAGCCTCACCCGCTCCGAGTTCCAGCTGCTCCGCCTGCTCGCGGCCCGCCCAGGTGAGGTCTTCAAGCGCTCCCAGATCATGGAGGAGCTCTGGCAGACCGAGTTCGACGGCGACGAGCGTGCCTGTGACGTCCACATCTCGAACCTGCGGCAGAAGGTCGAAACCGACCCTCAGCGACCGGAGCTGGTCCTGACGGTCCGGGGCATCGGCTACAAGTTCGCCGATTAGGGTCTCGCCGCCTTGTATCCGCGCGAAGCGTGGATCAAGACGTCAGGACCCGATCCTTGTTCTTCTCGCCGCCTTGTATCCGCGCGAAGCGTGGATCAAGACGTCAGGACCCGATCCTTGTGTCTTATCCCGGAGCTAGTCTCTTTACGTGCCTGCCGTTGCCGACCTGACGCTGCCGAAGCTGGACATGACGGATCCGAGCCTCAAGGGGGAGCTCTGGCATGCCGGGATGAAGTCGATGCTGGAGAGCGGCGAGTGGCTGGCCGAATCGCCGATGGCGACCGTGGTCCTCGATCGCGAAGCCGGCGAGTTCTTCCTGCGGACCCGTTCGGCGGTCTTCCCGGGCCTC
>JBPPMI010000036.1:0-6017 GCA_051305975.1 Solirubrobacterales bacterium | reverse complement strand
CTGGCCGCCGTGTCCGCGACCTGAAGTCTTTCCGGTGCCGGAGCCCTGGCCACGGCCAATCCGCTTGCGCGGACGGCGTGATCCCGGCTTCGGGCTCAAATTGTGCAGGCCGATCTCGTCGGCGCGGCTTTCCTGTTTTTCTTCTTTGGCCATCTACTTGCTTTCGACTTCAACCAGATGGGATACGACCGTGATCTGGCCCTGGAGCTGAGGCGAGTCCTCGCGCTCGACCTTCCGGCCGATCTTTCCGAGACCGAGCGCCTGGAGGGTGCCCTTCTGGTGCGGGTTGTTGTGAATGTTGGAACGGGTCTGGGTGATCGTGAGCTTGGCCATGATTACTCTTTCTCAGCCCTGGCTTCGGCTGTTTCGGCCTTCTCGGCGTCTTCGGCGACTTCTTCTTCGGCCTGGACCTCTTCGGCCGCTTCAACCGTGCCGGCATCGAGCTGCTCCTCGGCGGCCACTTCGGCTTCGACTTCGGAGGATGCGACGGTCGACGGGTCTTCGGCTACGGCGCCTTCACCTTCGGCAACGTCGGCTTCGGCTTTCGCTTCGATCCCGGCGATGTCGGCGGGGACTTCGGCCGCGGCGGCCTTCGCCTCCGGATCGGTGGACCCGGCTACCGTGGCTTCGCCTTCGGCGCCCTCGGACCCGGCTTCGCCTTCCTTCTCCTTCGGCTCGAGGCCGAGGACTTCGGAAATCGTCAGGCCGCGGAGCTCCGCGACTTCTTCAGGCCGGCGCAGACGGACGATGCCGTCCATGGTCGCCTTCACCAGGTTGATCGGGTTCTGCGTGCCGATGCTCTTGGTGAGGATGTCCTTTACCCCTCCCAGTTCGAGCACGGCGCGCACCCCACCACCGGCGATGACGCCGGTACCGGCACTCGCCGGACGCAGGACGACGTGTCCGGCACCGAAACGGCCGATGATCTTGTGGGTGATGGTGTCGTTGTACTTCGGGATGCGAACCAGGTTCTTGCGGGCGTTCTCGACTGCCTTCTGGATGGCCAGCGGGACTTCCCGGGCCTTTCCGTAACCGATTCCGACGACCGACTCCTCATCTCCGACAGCAACGAGCGCGGTGAACGAGAACCGGCGACCACCCTTGACCACCTTGGCCACACGGTTGATCTCGATCACACGTTCCTGAAGGTCCAGCCCCTTGGGGCTGACCATCTCGACGCGAGCTGTATCCATGCCTTTCATATCAGCTGCTCACCGTAGCGAAATTCGAAAACATCAAAACTCAAGCCCGCCTTCTCTTGCTCCTTCGGCGAGGGCCTTGACCCGGCCGTGGTAGCGATAACCGCTGCGGTCGAAGACGCACGTCTCGACCCCAGCCTTCTTTGCACGTTCGGCCAGCAGTTCGCCGGCCTTCTTCGCCTGTTCGGTCCGGTCGAGCTTCCTGAGCTCGGCTTCGGTCCAGTTCGCGGCAGCGAGGGTCTTGCCATCGACATCGTCGATGAGCTGGGCGAAAATACCCTTGTTGGAGCGGTAGACCGACAGCCGGGGCCGCTCGGCGGTCCCGTTGATCTTCGCCCGGACGCGGTTGCGCCGGCGCTGGCGCCGTTGACGATTGGTGGTGACGGTCATACGCGCTTACCGACCTTCCTGGCGACGTGTTCGTCGCGGTAACGGATTCCCTTGCCCTTGTAGGGCTCGGGCGGACGGCTCTCGCGGATGTTGGCCGCTACCTGTCCGACCTTCTGCTTGTCGATCCCTCGGACTATCACTTCCGTCGGCTGGGGGACCTCAAATTCGATGCCCTCGGTGGCTTCTATCGAAACCGGGTGCGAGTAACCGAGCGCGAGCTCGAGGCCCTTGCCCTTCGCCGCCGCGCGGTAACCGACGCCCTGGATGTCCAGGCGCTTCTCGTAGCCGTTGGTCACGCCTTCGATCTGGTTGGCGATCAGGCTGCGGGTGAGCCCGTGGAGGGCCCGGTGCGGTCCACGGTCGGTCGGTCGCTCGACGACGACTGTGCCGTCCTCCGTCTTGACCGTCATCTCCGTCGAGACCTCCTGGACGAGTTCGCCCTTGGGCCCTTTGACGGTGACCACGCCCGGCTTGACGTCGACTTCGACGTTGTCGGGAATTGAAATTGGCTGTTTACCGATTCGACTCATGGTTTCTTTCTCACCAGACGTAGGCGACGACTTCTCCGCCGACGCCTTCCTTCTTTGCTTCGTGACCGGTCATGACGCCGTGGGACGTCGAGACGATCGCGGTACCGGTGCCTCCGTAGACCCTGGGGACCGAGGTGTGACGGACGTAACGGCGACGGCCGGGACGCGAAACGCGCTCGATGCCGGTGATGACCGGCTGGTGGTCCTTGGTGTACTTCAGGCGCACGGAAATCTTCTCGCCGACCTCGGCCGGCTCCTTCTCGAACCCGGCGATGTAGCCCTGTTCGGTCAGGATGCGGGAAATCTCCAGCTTCAGTTTGGAACTCGGGACCTCGATAGTCGCCAGGCCGGAACTCAGGCCATTGCGCACACGGGTCAGGTAGTCAGCTACGGGATCTGTCTGCATGGTCTTCCTACCAGCTCGACTTCGTCATGCCGGGGATGTAGCCCTCGTGGGCCGCTTCGCGCAGGCAGATCCGGCAGATGCCGAACTTGCGGTAGTAGGCGCGGGGGCGTCCACATCGACGGCACCGGTTGTATTCACGGGTCTTGAACTTCGCGGTGCGCTGCTGGCGCACTTTCTGAGACGTCTTGGCCATGAGAGCCTTAGTCCTCCTGCTCTTCGTCGTTGGCTACTTCTTCGCCCTCGGGTACCGGGCGGCCCTCCTTGGAGAAAGGCATGCCAAGGCCGAGCAAGAGCTCGAAGGCCTCGTAGTCCGTCGGTGCGGACGTGGTGATGGTGATGTCGAGACCGTGGTTCTCGTCAACCGTGTCGTAATCGATCTCGGGAAAAATCAGCTGTTCTCGGACGCCCATGGAGTAGTTGCCCCGGCCGTCGAACGAGGTGGCCTTGAGGCCCCGGAAGTCACGGATACGCGGAATGGCGATCGACGTGAGCCGGTCGAGGAACTCCCACATGCGGGCGCTGCGCAGGGTCACGGAGCAACCGACGGGCATGCCCTCTCGCACCTTGAACGAAGCTATCGACTTCCTGGCGATCCGGACGTTCGGGGCCTGGCCGGAGATGATCGCGAGTTCATTGGTGGCCTTCTCGCGCGTCTTCGTGTCCATGTGCGAGCCGAGACCCATGTTCAGGGTGATCTTCTCGAGACGCGGGGCACGCATCGGCGTCGAGTACCCGAACTTCTTCATCAGTTCGGGCAGGACCTCGTCGTTGTACCGGTCGCGCAGGCGCGGTGGCGGAATTGCTTGTTCTGTTGATGTTGCAGCTTCCATCGTTCTTCCTAAATCGCTTCGTTCGAGCGCTTGGAGTAGCGCTGGCGCTTGCCGTCATCCGTCAGGCGGATGCCGATGCGCGTGGGCTTGTTGTCCTTCGGGTCGAGCAGCATCACGTTGGACACGTGAATCGGCCCTTCCTTCTCGATGATCCCGCCGTCGACGCCCGGTCCCTGTCCCGAGGCTGAGGGCTGGGCGCGCTGGTGGCGCTTGATCAAATTGAGCTGTTCAACGTACACGACCTGCTTCTTGGGGTCGGTCCTTGTGACCAGGCCCTGCTTGCCGGCGTCTTTGCCGGCCATGATCTGGACGGTGTCGTCCTTGCGGATCCTCATGGTTACAGCACCTCCGGGGCGAGCGAGATGATCTTCATGAAATTGCGGTCGCGCAGTTCGCGGGCCACCGGGCCGAAGATGCGGGTGCCCCGGGGGTTGTTCGCGTCGTCGATCAGGACGGCGGCGTTCTCGTCGAACTGGATGTAGGTGCCATCGGCGCGGCCGAGTTCCTTCTTGGTGCGCACGATCACGGCCTTGACTACTTCACCCTTGCGGACAGCTCCCTGCGGGCTTGCCTGCTTGACGGTCGCGGTGATCACGTCGCCGATCGAGCCGTACTTGCGGTGCGATCCACCCTTGACCCGGATGCAGAGGATTTCGCGGGCGCCGGAGTTGTCGGCGACACGCAGTCTGGATTCCTGCTGGATCATGGTCTACCTGGCCTTCTCGATGATCTCGATGAGGCGCCAGTGCTTCGTCTTGGAAAGCTTGCGGGTCTCGATCACGCGCACGAGGTCGCCTTCGCTAGCTTCGTTCTGCGGGTCGTGGACGTGGATCTTGTGCCGCTGGCGCACGATCTTCTCGTACACGGGATGACGCCGGGCACTGTCGATCTGGACGGTGATGGTCTTGTCCGACTTGTTCGAAGTGACCAGGCCCTGGCGCTCCTTGGGCTTGCCGGTCCGGGTCTTCTCCGGGACGGGGGTGCCGACTCCGGATCCCTTCGGGGCCTTCGCCTTGTTGTCGGCACGGCGCTTGCGGCGCTGCTTGGCCTTCTGCTGGCGTTCCGCGATGCGGCGCGCGTCGCGCTCCTCGCCGGTCAGCTGCGGTCCGGCCTCACCGGATTCGCGCGACTTGAGGACGCGGCGGCGTTCCTTCCACGGAAGGTCGTCGAGGGGATCGGGCTCGGCCTCTACCTCGGGCTCAGCGTCCGGAGCTTTCTCGGCGACGGGCTCCTCGGCGGGAGCAGGAGTTTCCTCCACCGCGGCGTCCTTCGGATCCGGAGCTTCTTCTGTGTTTTCTTTTTCTTCTTCTGACATCAAGTTCTGCCTGACTATTTGGAGCTTGAGCTTTGTTCGCGCTCGAGGTCGATGTTGCGCTGACGTCCGATGGTCAGCAGGCGGGCGATTTCCCTCTTGGCGCGCCGGAGCGCGGCCGAGTTCTCGAGTTCACCGGTGGAGTGGCGCAGGCGCAGGTTGAATGCTTCCTGGCGCGCGTCCCTGAGGCTCTCGACGAGCTCGACGTCGGACATGCTGTGGACTTCTGAGGCCTTCACTCGCCTGCTCCTTCGCGATGTACGAATTTGGTACGGAGCGGAAGCTTGTGTCCTGCTACCCGCATCGCTTCGCGGGCCAGTTCCTCGTCGACACCGGACAGCTCGAACATGACGCGTCCGGGCTTGACGACGGCGACCCATGCTTCCGGGTTGCCCTTGCCTGAACCCATGCGGGTCTCGGCCGGCTTCTTGGTGATCGGCTTGTCCGGGTAGATGTTGATCCACACCTTGCCGCCACGCTTGATCTTTCGGGTCATCGCGACTCGGGCTGCTTCGATCTGGCGGTTGGTCACCCAGCCGCGGTCGATCGACTTGAGGCCGTACTCGCCGAACGTGACCTGGGTCCCGCCCTTCGCGTTGCCCTTGCGGCGGCCCCTCATCTGCTTGCGGTGCTTGACCCGCTTCGGCATCAGCATTTAGCGACGACCTCCCCCGCCACCCTGGCCACCACGGTTCCCACCGCGTCCGCGGTTGTCCTGCTGGGGCGGTTCCGGCTCGGAAAGACGGGCGGACTCGAAGCCTTCGGGCATGACTTCGCCCTTGTTGATCCAGCACTTGACGCCGATGCGTCCGGTGCCGGTCTTGGCTTCGACGAATCCGTAATCGATGTCGGCGCGCAGCGTGTGAAGCGGGACGCGGCCATCGGAGTAACCCTCGGTGCGGGCCATTTCGGCTCCACCCAGGCGGCCGGAGATCTGGACCTTCACGCCCTTGGCGCCGGAGCGCATGGCGGAAGTCAGGGCGCGTTTCATCGCGCGGCGGAACGCAACACGATTCTGGAGCTGTTCGGCGATCGACTGGGCGACCAGCTTGGCGTCGAGCTCGGGGCGCTTGACCTCGCGGATGTTGACCTTGACCGGGGTGCCGGTGATCTTGTGGAGATCCTTGCGCAGGGCGTCGACCTCGCTGCCCGACTTGCCGATCACGATCCCCGGACGCGCGGTGTGGATGTTGACCTCCACCTCGGCCTTGTTCTTCTTGATCGTGATGCTCGACAGGCCCGCGTGCGAGAGCTTGTTGTCGATGTGCTCGCGGATCTTGATGTCCTCGAGCAGGTAGTCGGAGAACTCCTTCTCGGAGAACCAGGTCGACTTCCAGTCGTGGATGTAGC
>JBPPMI010000035.1:0-6235 GCA_051305975.1 Solirubrobacterales bacterium | reverse complement strand
CGCAGTTCCTCGGCCGCTTCGGCGATCCGTTCGGGCCTCACGCAGACGTCTTCGACGATCAGGGCCGTGCCCGGCAGCTTCATCTTGCCGATCAGCCCATGCAGTCCTTCACGCACCCGCCAGTTGATCTCGATCGCTTCTTCGTCACGGCTGAACTCCGGCTCGCGGATCAGCGCGTCTTTGTCGACGATTTCGAAGGCCTTCGCCTCGAGGGCGTCGAGGGCTGCGTCGTCGTCGCCGGGGAACTCGACCAGCAGCGCGGCCGACGCCGGATCGATGTCCTTGAAGTACTGGGGCGCGCCGGGCATGTTCCAGCCGGCGGTGATGAGGGCGGGTGCGACCATCAGCTCGACCGCCGAGGCACCGGCGTCGACCAGGGCCTTGACCGGTTCGGTCGCGGTCGGGATGTCGGGGAAGTGGAGCCAGGCGAGCGTGGTCCGGGCCGGCAGCTTGACCGTGTCGAAGGTGACCCGCGAGATGAAGGCGAGCGTGCCCTCGGAACCGACGATCAGGCGGCGCATGATCTCGACCGGGGTCTCGGCGTCGAGGAACGCGCAGAGGCGGTAGCCGGTCGTGTTCTTGATCTCGAACTTGTGACGGATCCGTGCGGTGAGTTCCTCGTCGTCGAGGATCTCCTGACGGATGCGGAGCAGGCCTTCGGCGAGTTCCGGCTCGGCCGCGGCGAACTTCTCTTCCGCGTCCGGGGCGGAGCTGTCGACCACCGTGCCCGACGGCAGGATGAACTCCATCGCGGTGACCGTCGAGTACGAGTCGTAGGTGACGCCGCAGCGCATGCCGCCCGAGTTGTTCGCGACCACTCCACCGACCGTGGCGATGTCGGTAGAGGCCGGGTCCGGGCCGAGCTTGTAGCCGGTGGGGGCGAGCACCTTGTTGACGTCGCCCAGCACGACGCCCGGGGCGACCGAGACGGCCTTGCCGCCGTCGAGTACTTCGATCCCGCCGAAGTGGCGACGGACGTCGACCATGATGCCCTCCGTCTGGGCCTGGCCGTTAAGGCTGGTGCCGCCGGAGCGGAAGGTGACGTCGATGTCGTTCTCGCGGCCATACTTCAGGACCTTCGAGACGTCCTCGGCGTCGTGGGCCATGATCACGACCTTCGGCAGCAGCCGGTACGGACTCGCGTCAGAGGCGTACCGCACGATGTCGCTCGCGCGGGCCAGAACCCGGTCTTCGCCGAGCAGGCTGATCAGCTCGGACCGCATCGGCTCCGGAGTGCCGCTCGCGACCCATTCCGGCGCCCGGTCGCTCGCGGGCTCGCTCGGCTCCGGCGTGATCTTCAGTACATCGGGCTCGAGCAGTGGCATCGTGACTCCTGGGGCTTAGAAGAGTGACATTCCCGGTTGGACCGGGACTTCGACCAGGCGCGGCTTCGGATCCGCGATCGCTTCCTTCAGGGCCGCCTGGACCTCGTCGGCGGTCTTGACGAAGGTGCTCTCGACACCGTAGCCGGAGGCGATCTTCGCCGACTCGAGTGCGGGCAGATCGAGGCCCGGGGAACCGGTGACCTGCTCGATGTCCGCGAACCACTTGAGGATCGCGTACTCCTCGTTCCGGAGCACGAGGAAGGTGACCGGAATGTCGTAGGCAACGGCGGTCCAGAAACTGACGACCGCGTACTGAACGGAACCTTCACCGAGTACGCAGACGACCGGACGGTCCGGCTCGGCCAACTGGATGCCGATCGAGGATCCGAGGCCGAAGCCGAGGCCGCCGCCGGCACCGAAGAAGTAGCTCTTCGGTTTCGAGATGCGGAGCTGGTTGCGGAACGCGAGGGTGGATGAAGGCGACTCGAGGACGATGACCCCGTTCTCCGGGAGCTCTTCCCGGAGGATCGAGTGGATCGTCGACGAGTTGAGCGGGTTGGTCTCTTCCATCCGGGTCGGCTTCGGCCATTCTGGCGGAGCTTCCCGCTCGGTGCCGTCGAGGTGCTCCAGCAGTGCGGTGAGGGTCAGCTTCACGTCGGCGACGATCGCGTCACCCATCGGTGCGCGTGCGGCCTCGTCCGGGTCGGAGGTGATCGCGACCAGGGACGAACCTTCGGCGAGGAAAGGTCCGGGGATGTTCGGGTAATAGGCGAAGACGGACGAGCCGACGACGATGATCAGGTCGTGTTCCTTCAGGGTTTCGCCGACTGGTCCGACCGCGGGTGGCAGCACGCCGCGCCAGTGCGGGTGGTCCTCCGGGAAGCCGAGACGTCCACCGCCGGTGGCGGGTGCGGCCCACACGCCGAGGTTCTGGTTCTCGGAGAGGGCGATCATCTCTTCCCAGGCATTCGCGGCGTCGATGTCGGGACCGGCGACGGCAATCGGGTTCTTCGCTTCGATGATCCGGTCGGCGAGGTCACTGACCTGTTCGGGATCGGCGGCCGCCCGTCCGGTGACCTTGCGGTCGATCACGTGGTGCGCGTCGACTTCGTCCATTTCGACGGCCCAGTCGTCCATCGGGATCGAGACCATGACCGGCCCCATCGGCGGCAGCGAGGCGAGGTGGATCGCGTGGGCGAGAGCCAGCGGCACCTCCTCGGCGCGGGTCGGTTCATAGGCGTACTTGACGTACGGCTGCGGCACGGTGATGGCGTCGCGATTGGTCAGGTTCGACTGCATCGTGACCATCGAACGGGCCTGCTGGCCGACCGTGATCACGACCGGTGAATGGTTCGCCTGTGCGTTGAAGATCGCGCCGACCGCGTTGCCGAGTCCGGGGGCGGTGTGGAGGTTGACCAGCGAGGGCCGGCCGGTCATCTGCGCGTAGCCGTCGGCCATGGCGACGACCGCCGCTTCCTGGAGGCCGAGCACGTAATCGAAGTCGTCCGGGAAATCCTGGAGCATCGGCAGCTCGGTCGAACCGGGATTGCCGAACATCTTCGTCATTCCCTGTTTGCGGAAAAGCTCGTACGTGACTTCGCGGACGGTAGGCATGGCGGCAGCCTATATGGCCGGAGTGGGAAGATTCACTTGTGCGCACCCCCCTCGCCATAGCCCTTGCAGCGGTCGCCGTGATTCTCGGATGCGGCGAAACCGACACCGACACCGCGGACGTCTGCTTCGAGGACCCGGCCACGATCACGGCGGCGCTCCGGAACGCGCCCGAACCGGTCGCGCTCGACGGCGATACGACCATCAGCGACTGCCTCGTGCGGAACCAGTCCGACGCCGACCTCGTGAACTTCGGGACCAACATCACCGAGGTCGCGACCGGCCTCGGTGCGGACTCCGCGCAGCCCGGGCCGGCCGGGACCAAGGCGGCGATCGACGCCGGATACCTGGTCGGGGCGCTCGAGAAGGGGGCCGAGGAGACCGACGGCATCCACGCGACGCTGATCGACCGGGTCTCATCGGCTGCCACGAACGGCCTGAACGACGCGTCGGAACTGAAGCGCAGCCATTACGAGGCCGGTCTCGAAGCCGGTCGCGAGAACGGGTGAAAGACTTGAACGAAGATCAACCGATGAAAGGCTTCCTTGACTGACCAGCTGTGGGGTTCTGAAACCGACAAGGCCGTTGCGAACTTCCCCGTTTCCGGGGAACCGGTTCCGCCGCCCGTCATCCACTGGCTGGGCCGGATCAAGGCGAATGCCGCCCGGACCAATGGGGCCCTCGGCCTGCTCGACGAAGACATCGCCGGGAAGATCGCCCGTGCCGGCGACGAGATCGGTGAAGGAAAGCACGACGACCAGTTCCCCGTCGATGTCTTCCAGACCGGTTCCGGCACTTCGTCGAACATGAACACGAACGAGGTAATCGCCAACCTCGCCGGTGAGGACGTCCACCGGAACGACCACGTGAACATGGGGCAGTCGTCGAACGACGTCTTCCCGTCGGCAGTCCACCTTGCGGCGCTCGATGAGGTCACCAACGACCTGATCCCTGCCATGCAGGGCCTCGCCCTCGAACTCGACAAACGAGCCGAGGAGTTCCGTGACGTGGTCAAGGCCGGCCGCACCCACCTGATGGACGCGGTACCGGTGACCCTCGGCCAGGAGTTCGGCGGCTACTCTTCGCAGGTCCGCCACGGTCTCGACCGGGTAGCCGCGACGCTCGAACGGGTCGGCCAGATCCCGCTCGGCGGTACCGCCACCGGCACCGGCCTCAACACCCACCCCGAATTCGCGTCCGGCGTCCGGCAGCTGCTCGAAGACGAGTCCGGCCTCGACATCTCGGCGCCGCACGATCCGTTCGAGGCCCAGGCCAACCGCGACGCCCTCGTTGAGCTGTCCGGTGCCCTCAAGGTCTACGCGGTGTCCCTGAACAAGATCGCCAACGACCTTGCCTTGATGGGGTCGGGCCCGCGTGCCGGCCTCGCTGAGAT
Source organism: Solirubrobacterales bacterium (assembly GCA_051305975.1). Taxonomy (GTDB): domain Bacteria; phylum Actinomycetota; class Thermoleophilia; order Solirubrobacterales; family 70-9; genus 67-14. The sequence continues at coordinate 1,906 of JBPPMI010000035.1, read as the reverse complement.
CGCCCTGCCCGAACTCCAGAAGGGCTCTTCGATCATGCCCGGCAAGGTCAACCCGGTGATCCCGGAAGTCGTGATCCAGGTCGCGGCCCAGGTGATCGGCAACGACACGGCGATCACCATCGCCGGATCGCAGGGTCAGTTCGAACTGAACGTGCGCGTCCCGCTGATTGCGCGCAATCTGCTCGGCTCGATCAAGCTCCTCTCGTCCGCGTCGCGGATGCTGAACGAGAAGTGCGTGAGCGGAATCGATGCGAACGTCGCCGCCAATGAACTCCACGCCGAAGCCACGCTGGCCACAGCCACGGCGCTCAACCCGCACATCGGCTACGACCGCGCCAGCGAGATCGTCGCCGAAGCTGCCCGCTCCGGAAGGGCACTCCGCGAAGTCGCGATCGAGCTCGGAGTCGAAGAGGCGATCCTCACCGAGGCCCTCGACCACAACAAGATGGCCCGGCCCCACGGGGACGACCAGGCCTGAGGGCTAGTTCCGGGGCATTACCTGGGTGTCGTCTTCGCCCGGTTCGTCGGGAGTCTCGTCCAGGTCCTCGACCAGATCTTCTTCGAGCTCCCCGGGAGTCTCACCCGTGGGTTCGGGGACCGGAGCCTCCTCGGTGGCCGGTGCTGACGGATCCTCGGCGGGAGGGGTCGCGGCGCGGAGATCCTGCTCTGCTCGCAGCCGGGCGAGTTCTTCCTTTCGGGCGGTCTCCGCTTCGCGGTCGGCGGTTGCGGCAGCGACCGTGTCTTCGTCCCAGCCAATTTTGTTCTTCAGCATGAGTGCCACGAGGGGGAAGACCATTATCAACGCACCGATGACGAAGGCGCCGATGAAGGTCTCGACAGGCAGCTGGCCGTCTTCGGCCGCCGCCCAGAACATCCAGGTCGCGACCGGCAGGTAGATGAACACGGCACTGAGCGTGCCCGGGGTGAGGCGGTCGCCACGGGCGCTCGGGATCATGTGGGAGAAGACGGCGTTGAGGACGAAGAGCGCGGGGATCGCGAGGCTGATGACGGGCGCCCACCAGCCGATCGCGGCGCCGGCCAGAGCGATGAAGATCAGGCCGAGGCTGCCGAGGAAGAAGTCCTTCTCGGTGACCGTGCTGCCGAACCTCGGTCCGACCTCGAAATTGGCCCAGGTGACCCAGCCCTCCGAGTATTCCTCGATGACGTGGAGGGCGACCGCGATGACGCCGACCCAGAGGACCCATGAATGGCTGTCGATTTCCATCCGGTGATCCTATTCAGGCGGCGGACCGGGCCCCCTCGGGGGAACGGGCTACTTCTTCTTTTTCTTCTTCGCCTTGATCTTCACGTTGGCGGTGCCCTTCTTGCCGGAGACGTTGGCTGTGATCTTCGCCTTGCCCTTCGCCTTGGACTTCGCCCGAATCGTGACCGTGACCTTGACCGTCTTCCCGGGCCCGATCGACTTGATGAGAATCTTCTTCTTGGCCAGCTTGACCCGCTTGTTCGACGACTTCAGGTAGAGCTTCGCGTTCTTCTTCGCCGTCCCGCCGGAGTTCGTCACGCGGATGGTCAGCTTCGTCTTCTTGCCGGCCCTGAGCGTCTTCTTCTTCGGCGTGATCTTCACCTTGCCGATCTTCGCCGGCTTCGGTTCGGCGCGACGCGGATCCCTGATCAGCAGCTCGACGTTCCGGTCGGTCACGGTGCCGGCTCCACACGGATCGATCGAACCGCAGGCCTCGCCACCGTTCTGGTTGTCGTTGTAGCCGATCGTCCGGCCGGTCGAAGCGAGCTGGGCGGGCGACAGGGTGTTCCCGTTGGTGCCCGGTGCGGCGGCCGGAACCGGGGCGGCATGGTCGATCAGCGTGCCGAAGATCGACAGGTTGCCGTCCTTGTTGTCGAAGATCTGAAGCAGACGGTTCTGCTTGGGCCAGTCGACCAGGGCCGA
>JBPPMI010000034.1:0-2990 GCA_051305975.1 Solirubrobacterales bacterium | reverse complement strand
ATTCGGTCCCGACGTCCTCGGCCTCGAGCGAAAGGCTCTCTACCCTCGCCGCCAGCCGGTCAAGTTCGGGATCGACCCCGGACACCGAGCCCAGTCCCGTCGAGGCGGAAGCCAGGGCACTGCTCGCGCCTTCGCCGTCCTCTCCACCTTTCAGGGTTGATGCGGCGGCATCGGCTGCGATCCGAAGTCCTTCAGCGTGGCGCAACCGGTCGCGCTCGGTTTCCGGGGTGGACCCCGAGCTGGACCGGCTGGCGGCGAGGGTCGAGAGCCTTTCGCTCGAGGCCGAAGACGTCGGGACCGAACTGCGCTCGTACCTCAGCGGAATCGCCGCCGATCCGGAAAGGCTTTCGGAGATCGAAGTGCGGCTAGACCAGCTCGACCGGCTTGAAAGAAAGCACGGCGGATCGATCGAAAAGGTTCTCGAACACGCGGAATGGTGCCGGGCCGAGATCGGCCGGCTCGAAGGCGGAGAGAGCCGGGAACAGGAGCTCCGGGCCACACTGGAATCCCTCGACGGGACCCTCGGCATGGCGGCAACCGCGCTTACGAAGGGCCGGGCGGAAGCTGCCCGGAAGCTGTCGAAAGCGGTGACCGCCGACCTGAACGACCTCGCCATGAACGGTGCGACCCTCGAAGTGGAGCTGAGGGAGGTGCCGGACGGGGCGGGACCCTCCGGTGCGGAGACCGTCGAATTCATGCTGGCGCCGAACCCGGGCATGGACGCGCAACCGCTGCGGGACTCCGCATCCGGCGGTGAACTGTCGCGCGTGATGCTCGCCCTGGCCGGACTCGGTACCGGCGAGGACCGGCGCACCCTGATCTTCGACGAGATCGACGCAGGCATCGGCGGCAATACCGCCACCGTGGTGGGCGAGCGGCTCCGCACCGTTGCCGCCGCCCGACAGGTCTTCGCGATCACCCACCTGCCGCAGCTCGCCTCCCGGGCTGACACCCATTTCACGATCGCCAAGGACGTCGCGTCCGACAGCGCCACCGCCGCAGTCACGAACCTCAAGGGGGACGAGCTGGTCGACGAGATCCGGCGCATGATGGGAGCGGACAGCGGAGACGAAGCGGCAACCCGCCACGCCCGCGAACTCGTTGCTTCGCAGGACTAGGGTTTCGCCGCCTTGGATCCGCGCGAAGCGCGAATCCAGACGTCAGGACCCGATACTTGGGTTTGGAAGCCTCAAAGCTTTACCCTCCACGGGTGAATCCGATCACCAAACGGCTGCGGTCCCGGGCCGAAAACGGCGATGCACCGGCGTCGGAGAGTTCCGTCGTGACCAGCGGCATCGCCCGGCCCAGCCGGAGGACCAAGGATCTGGTCAAGGGCCTCAATGAGGGTGACATCGCCGTTATCCGGCACCGGAACATCGATCGCATCGCGGCCGAGGACCTCGCCGCCAGCGGCATCCGTGTAGTTCTCAATGACGATCCGTCTTCGGACGACCGGTACCCGAACCGGGGTCCCCTGATCCTGGTGGAGGCCGGGGTCCGTCTGATCGACTTCCCGGACGCCGACCTCTTCGAACTGCTGGGAGACGGAGATCTGATCGAACTCGACGGGGCGCACCTCAAACGGGACGGGAGCCGGATCGCCACCGGCGTGGAGCAGCTGAAGCCGGACCTCGATCTGCAGCTCGCACGCCAGCAGGAGCAGATCCACCTCGCCCTTGCGGATTTCGCCGAGAACACAGTCGCGCACATCCAGGAAGAGGGGGAGATGCTCAGCGGCAGCATCGACCTGCCCTACACCCGGACCGACTTTCGTGACCGGCACGTGCTGATCGTGGTGCGAGGTCCGAACTACAAACGTGACCTTCGGGCGCTCCGCGCCTACATCGGCGACGTGAGGCCATTGCTCGTGGGCGTCGACGGCGGTGCCGACGCGATCCGCGACGCCGGATACAAGCCGGACATGATTCTCGGCGACATGGATTCGGCCACCGACGAAACATTGAAGAGCGGGGCCGAACTGGTAGTCCATGCCTACGCGAACGGCAAGGCGCCGGGGCAGCAGCGCCTGCTCGACCTCGGGCTCGATCCGATAATCCTGCCTTCCGTCGGCACGAGCCAGGACGTCGCGATGCTGATGGCCTTCGAAAAGGGGGCCTCACTGATCGTCACGGTCGGGGCGCACTTCAACCTCACCGAATTCCTCGACAAGGACCGGGCCGGGATGTCGTCGACCTTCCTGACCCGCCTGCGCATCGGCGAAGTACTGGTCGACGCGAAGGGCGTGAGCCGCCTTTACAGCCCGGGACTCACGACCATGCCGCTCCTGTACTTCCTCGGAGCGTTCCTCGTGCTGGTACTCGTGGTGGTCCTGACCTCTCCGGCGCTCGCGGATCTGGCCGACCTCGTCTGGCTGAAGCTCAAGATCCTTTTCGGTTTCTGACAGGCTCTGCCCATGGGTTACAGCGCTCGCTACCACGCGGCTTCACTCACCGCCGTCTTTCTCGCCCTGGCGATCGGGATCCTGATCGGGTCCCAGGTCGGTGACAACGTGCTCAACGACACCCGCAAGGACCTCGAAAAGAGCCTGACCGGCGACCTCGACGAGGCCCGCGGCCAGATCGACCAGCTCGAGACCGAGGCCGGCTGGGCTGATGAATTCGGAGTGAGCGTCCTGCCTCCGTTGACCCAGAACCAGATCCGCGGTGACCGCATCGGTCTGATCGGTTTCGGATCGCTGCCGAGCGACATCACCGATTCGGTCGAACGGGCGATCGAGCCGACGGGAGCGGAACTCGTGGCCGTCGGTGTGGTCCGCGAGCCGCCCGACACTGAAGCGATCGCCGACACCCTTCCCGGCGGCATCCGGTTCCCTGGCTTGATCCAGAACATCGAAGTCCTCGAACGCTACGGCCGGGTGACCGGCCGGCAGTTGATCCTCGGAGGCGGTTTGCTCGAAGCGACGAAGTCCGCACTGATGTCGCAGTCGAGCGGCGAGTTCGGTGACCTCGACGGCCACGTGATCTACCGCG
>JBPPMI010000033.1:0-4210 GCA_051305975.1 Solirubrobacterales bacterium | reverse complement strand
CCTGACCAAGAGGATTCCGGGCAATGCTGAAACGCGTCCAGATATCCCCAGAACGCTACGCCCAGGTGACTATGATCGCGCTCATCGCGCTGATCCTGATCGTGTTGACCGGTTCCGCGGTCCGGCTTTCCGCTTCCGGCCTCGGCTGCCCCGACTGGCCCAAGTGTTACGGCGGTTATGTCGCCCCGGCGCAGATCAACGCAGTGATCGAGTACGGCAACCGACTGCTGACTGGCTTCGTCGGGCTCGCGGTGATCGCTGCGTCCCTCCTCGCTTTCTTCCGTAAGCCTTACCGCTGGCACCTGGCGCTCTTCGGCGGCCTGCTCCCACTCGGGGTGATCGGCCAGGCGGTCCTCGGCGCGTTCGTGGTCGAGTACCACCTCCCTCCGGAGCTGGTGATCGGTCACTTCCTGCTCTCGATGATCCTGATCGACGCCGCGTTCGCGCTGTTCTGGTGCTCACGTTACGAAGTCGGCGAGCGCCGCTTCTCGACCGACCGGCTCGGTGTCTGGGCCACCCGTGCCCTGATCCCGATCGGCCAGTTCACGATCTTCCTCGGCACCATCACCACCGCCTCGGGCCCCCACCCCGGCGACCACGACAAGGAACTCGTCGACCGGTTCGAGTTCAAGGGAACCGAGACGCTCGAGTGGATCGCCCAGCGGCACGCGACGATGGCCGTCATCTTCGCCCTGTCGGTCCTCGCCGTGATCTTCATCCTCCGGCGCCAGGGTGGCGACCGGCGGGCACTCAAGCCGCTCAAGGTCGCCTTCGGCCTGATCAGCCTCCAGATAGCGATCGGCATCACCCAGTGGCTGCTGGAACTGCCGGCACTGCTGGTCTGGGTACACGTGGCCGTCGCGACCCTGACCTGGGTGTCGATTCTGTGGTCTGTTGCTGCTGCGGGGCAGTTGGAAGCGAGACCTGCCGCGACCGCCCGCGAAACCTGAACGCGGTCCCATGGCACCACCGCCAAATTTCCAGTTGGGGAAATTTGGCGCCTTATTCAGAACTGTGATGTCTTTGAGAGGGCAAAAACAAAGAGCTTGTTTGAGCTCTGTTTTACCCGCCAACGCGGTAGACCGATTGTTAGGCGTTCAATTCTTCCGCTGCCTCGGCCAGCACGGCTGTGTGAGCGTCCACGTCCGACTCTGATGTCTTCGGGCACATCAGGGCCATCATGTGGAATGGGGTCAGGAGGATCCTGCGGTTCAGCATGTAGAGGTGGAGCAAAGCGTCGAGTTCCGTGTCGAAGGCCGCGGCCGCCTCGGCCCCTGAACGCGGACGCTCGGCACCCAGCATGTATTCGGCCCGGCATCCCAGCCGGGTGACCGTCCAGTCGAGACCGGAATCGTCGATCACTCCCTGGACGCCTGACTCGAAGCGTTCGCCCATGCGGATCATGTGCTCGAAGGCCTCTTCGGTCAGAACTTCCTCCAGGGTCGCCCGGGCAGCCGCCATCGAAAGTGCGTTGCCAGCCAGGGTGCCACCGACACCGCCGACATCGGCCGCTTCCCAAACCGTTTTGCTCAGGACACGTTCGGCCATCTCGCCGGTCATGCCGTAGGCGCCGGTCGGGATGCCGCCGGCGATCGGCTTGCCGATCGTGATCATGTCCGGTGACAGTCCGTGTGCCCGCGTGTAACCGCCCGGACCGCAGCAGAAGGTGTGGGTCTCGTCGATGATCAGGATGGTTCCGGTCTCGCGCGTCAAGCGCCGGAGCTCGTCGAGGAAGCCGGGGTCTGGCAGCACGATGCCGATGTTCGTCAGCGCCGGTTCAGCCAAGACGCAGGCGACGTCGTTGTACGAGAGCTCCCGTTCGAGACCTTCGAGGTCGTTGAACTCGACCACGCGCGTGGTCTGTTCGATCGGCACGGGCGGACCGATGTTGCCGACCCGGAATGAAGGCTGACCGTCCTTCAGCATCGCGACGGTCTCGTCGACCGACCCGTGGTAGCAGTGGTTGAAGACGAGGACCTTGTCGCGGCCGGTCACTTCGCGGCAGAGGCGTATCGAGAACCGGTTCGCGTCGCTCGCGGAGAGCGAGAACTGCCAGTGGGAGAGCCCGAAGCGACGCACCATCTCCCGTCCGAGGGGCAATGCGTCTTCACTCGGCAGCATCGTGGTGATCCCTTTCGCGATCCGCGCCTGGGCTGCCGCGACCGTCGGTTCGGGAGAGTGTCCGGTCATCGCGCCGGTATCACCGAGGCAGAAGTCGATCAGCAGGTTGCCGTCGACGTCGGTCAGCGAATTGCCTTTCGCTTCGTCGAAGAAGACCGGGTGGCTGCCCGGCCAGCGGGTCATCCAGTTCATCGGTACCCCGGACAGGAGAGCCTCATCGGCGTCCTCGTGAATCTGCTTCGAACGGGGGTGCGCGGCCTCGAAAGTCTCGAGTTCACGTTTCATCAGGGTCGAAACAGTTTCTTGGTCGATGCCCTGAATTCCTGATGTGCTGGTCATTTGTGGCGTCTCTCCTGGTCGTTTCACGAACGTCTCGCTTGACAGGCTAGCTGCTTTCTGGTGTTTTGTGGAATGATCCAACAAAAGAAGACTCAATTTCTGAGAACCCAAGGAGAAACACCGAGATGACCTTCGCACCGCCCGTGATCACCGGACTCGCCGCCCGAGAAGTACTCGACTGCCGTGGACTCCCCACGCTCCAGGTCGACCTCACCCTCGACGAGTCAATCACCGCGACGGCAGACGTTCCGACCGGCCGTTCGACCGGCGCCAACGAAGCCTTCGAACTCCGTGACGGCGGCAAGCGCTTCGGCGGCTTCGGAGTCCTCAAGGCTTCCGGCCACGTGACCGGCGAGATCGCGGACGCGATCCTCGGCACCCCCCTCACCGACCAGCGCACCCTCGACGCCGCGCTGATCAGTCTCGACGGAACCGAAGACAAGAGCCGCCTCGGCGCCAACGCCATCCTCGGCGTCTCCCTCGCCGCCGCCCGCGCCGCCGCCGACTACCGTGACGTGCCGCTCTACCGCTCGATCAGCTCGAACGCGCACATCCTCCCCGTGCCGCTGGTCAACCTGATCAACGGCGGCAAGCACGCCTCAAACGACCTCGACTTCCAGGAGTTCATCATCCTGCCGGTCGGCGCCGAGTCGATGCTCGAAGCCCTTCAGATCTCGTCCGAGGTGAACCTCTTCCTCGCCGACATCCTGCTCGAGCGTTACGGCAAGGTCGCCCTCAACACCGGTGACGAAGGTGGCTTCGCACCTCCGATCAGCGATCCGCACGAGGCGCTCGGCCTGCTCCACGAAGCCGTCGCCGCCGCCGGGTACGAAGGCCGCTTCCGTTACGGCCTCGACGCCGCCTCGACCCACTACTACGACAGCGACAAGGGCACTTACCTCGTCAACGGCGTGGAGCGTGACCGCGACGGGATGATCGAGCTATACAAGGAGCTGATCGAGAAGTACGACATCGTCACGATCGAGGACCCGCTCGACGAAGAAGACTTCGAGGGCTACGCCAAGATGACCTCCGAGGTCGACATCCAGATAGTCGGCGACGACCTCTTCACGACCAACCCGAAGCGCCTGGCCCGCGGCCTCGAGATCGGCGCGGCCAACTCGCTGCTCTGGAAGTTCAACCAGATCGGCACGCTCTCCGAAGCCCTCGACGCCGCCGAGATGGCTCACAAGGCCGGCTACACGGTCGTCGTCTCCGAGCGTTCCGGCGAGACGGAGGACCCGATCATCGCCGACTTCACCGTCGCCCTCGGTGCCGGCCAGATCAAGACCGGCGCCCCGGTCCGTGGTGAGCGCACCGCAAAGTACAACCGGCTTCTCCGGATCGAAGAAGAGCTCGGCGACACGGCTTCATACCCCGGCGACGTCTTCGGGGGCAAGTAGGCCCGTCGCCAATCCATCGCAGGAAACCTTGCAATGGATTGATTGATTGTGGAAGAATCCAACACATGACCAGCGAGATGACTGACATAGGAGTCCGTGTTTCCCCGGTTTCGACGGTGGAGGCTGCCGCGAACGCCCTTCGGGAGCTGATTCTCGACGGCAAACTGGCGCCGGGTGACCGGCTGCGCGAGCATGAATACGCAGAACGGCTGGGCATCGCCCGGCACTCGTTCCGCGCCGCCACCCAGATCCTGATCGGCGAAGGACTGCTCAAGCGCGAGCCCCACCGGGGCGTGGAGGTCCCCGTCATGTCGGCTGCCGACGTGACCGACATCTTCAAGCTGCGC
>JBPPMI010000032.1:0-8703 GCA_051305975.1 Solirubrobacterales bacterium | reverse complement strand
AGGACCGGGATGAACGTGCCTCTGGTGTAGCTGTTGTCCTGCCAAGGGCATCGCAGCTTAGCTACGCACGGAACGGATAACCGCTGAAGGCATCTAAGCGGGAAGCCGTCCTCGAGATGAATTCTCCCATCTCTTTAAGAGAGTAAGACCCCTGGTAGACCACCAGGTTGATAGGCCGGCGGTGGAAGGGTGGCAACACCTGTAGCTGACCGGTACTAATGGGTCGAGGGCTTGACGGATATTTATTTTAGTGGGTCATTGTGCAGTTTTTAAGCTTCATCGGAGCGACATAGTCTCTACATATCTCCGGTGGTGCAATAGCGCAGAGGAAACACCTCTTCCCATTCCGAACAGAGAAGTTAAGCTCTGCAGCGCCGATGGTACTTGGGGGGCAACCCCCTGGGAGAGTAGGTCGCCGCCGGTTTTTACTTGAGAGGGCCCCGCAAGGGGCCTTCTCACGTTAACGCGTAGGTTTGAGTCGTGAACGAGACCGCGATCTCCGAAAGTGACGTCGAACTCGGCCTGGGGTTGATCGATTCCCTGGCCGATGGCATAGGTCCGCGGCCTCCTGCCTCCGATGCGGAGGCGATGGCGGCCGCTCTGATCGCCGATGAATTCGAGGAACTGGGTCTCCTCCCGGTAATCGAGGAGTTTTCTTCCATTCGTAGCTTCGGTCCTTCGTATCTGGTGGTCTTCGGACTGGCGTTGAAGGCCTGGCTGGTTCAGCGGCGATTCCCGGCGGTTTCGGCTGTGCTTGGAGGCTCCGCAGCAGCCCTGGGTCTCATGGAGTCCAGGTACCTCCAAAATCCACTGGATCTGCTGCGGACCCGGACCAGCCGGAACGTCTGGGCCACGATTGAGCCGGCAGGTGAAGCCGAGCGGACGATCTGCCTCGTTTCGCACATGGATTCGTCCCGATCGGGCCTCATGTTCCATCCAAAAGTGACTCCTCATCTCGGAAACGCTGTGGCCGCGGTCAGCCTCGGTGTGTTCGTACAGCCCGTAGTCCCGATCCTCCGTCGTTTCGCGTCCGGTCGTGCAATCGCGTTGATCTCACGTCTCCTGGTCGCTATGGGTTTCGGACTCGTACTCGAGCGTGAGATCCGCGGCGACAACGTACCCGGAGCCAACGACAATGCTTCGGGCGCCGGCGCATGTCTGGCACTCGCCTCGCATTTCTCGGTGAACCGGCTTGAATCCACTCGCCTGGTCATCCTCGTCACCGGCAGCGAGGAGTCGGGCGTGTTCGGGATCCGCGAGTTCCTGGCCGCTCACGACACCGAGGGCTGGGACTTCATCAACTTCGACGGAGTGGGAGCTGACGCACCCCTGAGGGTGCTGTCAAAGGAAGGAGGCCCGTTATCCAGCCTGGAAGCCGATCCTGGCCTGATGGAAGCCGCCGCGGCAGTAGGAGTGGATTTCCCCGAGCTGGAGGCCAGGCCACTGGAGAACGGTTCCGGCCTCCCATACGACGCGACACCGGTAATGGCAAAGGGAGGGAGGGCGATCACGATCGTGAACCAGGACGGACCGATTCCGAACTACCACTGGCCCACCGATACAACGATGAACATTTCCAGCCAGGCATTCAACAAAGCAGTGAAATTTGCGGCAAAACTGGTCCGTAGGATAGATCGACCGTCGCCGACCCGTTAGCGTTGGTCGACAGTCCTCAGGTCTGTTCAATCGCTGGAAGGAATTAGCATCAACGCCACGCCAACCCCGGAAGCCTCGCTCGATGCGCTGCGCCGGCTGACCAGGGATCCGTCAGCCGACTTTCGCCCGGGTCAACTTGAGGCGATCAGCCCGCTGGTCCAGGGTCGAAACAGTGTTGTTTGCGTTCAGCGCACGGGGTGGGGCAAGAGCGCGGTGTATTTCGTCGCCACCCATCTGCTCCGGGAGAACGGATCCGGTCCCACGATCATCGTCTCGCCTCTGCTCGCCCTGATGCGCGATCAGATCGAAGCCGCGAAACGGCTCGGTGTAAACGTCGAAACCATCAACAGCACCAATACCGATGATTGGGAGGAAGTGTTTGCGGCTCTTGGTCGCGATGAGATCGATGCGCTGATCATCTCGCCCGAGCGCCTGGCGAACCATGAGTTCATGCGGCTGATCGGCCCGGTATTCGACGAAGTGGGACTGTTCGTCATCGATGAAGCTCACTGCATCTCTGACTGGGGTCACGATTTTCGCCCGGACTACCGTCGATTGGGGAGCGTGATCGAGAGGCTGCCGTCCGGAGCATCCGTTCTCTGCACGACCGCAACCGCGAACGACCGGGTAGTAAAGGACATCGAGGCGCAGCTCGTCGCTAGCCATCGACCCATAACCGAGATCCGGGGCTCGCTTGATCGACCGGCCCTGCGCCTGGAGGTCCAGGACTTCGATTCAGTCGAGGAAAAGCTGTCCTGGCTGGTGACCCACCTTCACGAGCTCGAGGGATCGGGAATCGTCTACTGTGCAACCGTTTGGGACACACAGCAGGTGGCTACATGGCTCCGCGAAACGGGCCACCGGGTCGCTCACTATTTCGGGGCGATGGTTGGTGACGAGCGCCTGATTGCCGAAGACCGCCTGAAGAACAACGAGATCAAGGCACTGGTCGCCACCAACGCGATCGGGATGGGTTACGACAAGCCTGACCTCGGATTCGTCGTCCATTTTCAGTCGCCTGGATCAGTCGTTGCCTACTACCAGCAGGTCGGTCGCGCGGGACGCGCTCTGGAAGTCGCAGATGGCATCCTCTTACGAAGCGATTCGGATTTCAGGATCCAGGACTTCTTTATCAACACGGCGATTCCGCCGCGAAAGAACGTCATGGACCTCTTCGACGCGTTCGAGAAGGCCGAATCACCCACGCCATCTCTTCGTGATCTCCAGCAGCACATCAATCTGGGGCAGAGGAAGATTCAGGCGATGCTGACGATGCTGGAGGTGGAGGGTGCGGTGTTGCGGGAGAACGGCCGCAAATGGACGCTGGTAGACCCCGAATGGCCTTACGACGACGACCGTTTCGACGAACTGACCAGACTTCGCAGACTCGAACTCGAGCGAATGCGCAATTACGGCACCGATGGTTGCTGTCTGATGCGGTATCTCCGGGAAGAACTTGATGAACCCGGAGCTGAAGACTGCGGCCGATGTGCGGTGTGCACCGAAAGCCGGTTTTCGGACCGCGGCTCCGATGAGATGGTTTCGAAAGCCGCGTTGTTCCTGAGATCCAGGACATACCGAATCAAGCCTCGAAAGCTGTGGTCGGGTGAGCGGAGGGGCTACATACCGGAGGAATCACGGGCAAAGGAAGGGCTCGCGATCTCCCGGTACTCAGACGGGGCTTATGGCAGCATGGTGCGGAAAGGTAAATACCGTGACGGTCACTACTCGGATGACCTCGTCAAGATTTCGGTCGACCGATTCAGAAAATGGGATGCCGCTCCTTCAGTCGAGTGGATCACCGCGGTCCCGTCGCTACGGCACCCCGAACTGGTGCCCGACTTTGCCCGCAGGCTGGCGGAGAGACTTCGAATTCCGTACATCCCGGCAGTTACAAAAGTTCGTGATACGCCGCCGCAGAAAGAGAGGGAAAACTCCTTTCAGCAGGCGACCAATGTCGCTGGAGCATTCGCCATAGACCGAGCATTGGCCAAATCGGGTCCGGTGCTGCTCGTTGACGACATGTGCGACTCGAAATGGACCATCACCGAGATTGCTTTTGAGCTGAATGAAGCGGGATGTGGTCCCGTATATCCGTTCGCACTGGCAGACTCTTCATGAAGATGACCTCGAACCTTTCCCGCGACGACATCATTGCTGCGTTGATCCGTCACCCATCTTGGGATCTCGATCCCGTCAGGGTCAAGGATGTCTGGGCTATGAACGCAGGCGAAGAGGTCGCCCCCGAGTCACGGTCAGCTTTCGAGAATCGCCTTGAAGGGTTCGATCGGGCCCACGAGATTGCGGCCGGGTACGAAGAGCAGGGAATCTGGATCGTCACGGCAGCAGACGAAGCTTTCCCGGACAGGCTTACGTCCCGACTGGGACAGAGGGCTCCGGCCCTGATCTACGGCTTCGGAAGCCGTGAGCTTCTCGCACATGACGGAATCGGAGTGGTCGGTTCGCGCAATGTGTCGCCTGACGGCGAGAGAGTGACGCAGGAGCTGGCATCCGCGGCCGCCGAGGCTTCCAGGACGGTGATTTCGGGTGGAGCACGCGGAACCGATCAGATTGCCATGCAGGCATCTGTTTCCCGTGGTGGTTCGTCGCTAGGAGTGCTGACTCATCCCCTGACGAAAGCAGCGCGAGAAGCAGAAGCCCGGGAACTCGCCGACGAAGGCCGACTCTGCCTGGTCACGCCCTACCGGCCGGACATGGGCTTCACGGTTGCCAACGCCATGGCCAGGAACAAGATCATCTACGGACTGGCTGAGTGCACCGTGGTGGTGGCAGCGGACCTGGACAAGGGTGGATCCTGGGCGGGAGCGGTGGAAGCACTGCGAGGTGAGTTCTCCCGCGTAGCCGTCTGGACCGGTGAGGGAGCGGGTAGCGGCAACGCAGCCCTGGTCGAAAAGGGTGCGATCTCCATCGACGACGTGAGTCAGGTTCTGGAAGCAGCCGTGCTCGATTCAAGGAAAGAGTCGAGCGAAACTCAGCTGCGTCTGATTCCCTGAGTTCCGGTGGTCAGGTTGCTTCGGATTTGAAGCAGCGATAGACGAAGCGGAAGGTGATCCCTCCACTGAACTGCCAGTTGGTCACCAGACCCGTCAGATTCGACCAGGAGTACCAGTAGGCGTCGTCGGGGTCGGTGTTCATGCGGACTGAGGTGTTCATCACCAACAGATACCCGGGCGGAGCGTTACGGAAGTCGAGGTTCCTAGCGAATCCATCGTTACAGCTGAACTGCGGGCCCTTGAGGCTGATGCCGATGAACTGGGATTCCCATGGCTCGAGGCGGAACGGACCGGAATAGCAGTCCTTCCAGACGAGGGTCGGTTGTCCCTTCAGGGTCACGCGCTTTTCGCCGTCGCACTGGTCGGCGGACACATGCGCACCCGGAGCATTCATCCGAACGGAGGCGGGCGGGGCGGTGGTGGCATCTCCAACAGTCACGGAAGCCGGGGATGCGGGCGACGAGTTGCCTGTCCTCGCCGAGCGGTAATCGGGTGAGACGAGGCCACCTACACCCAGGACCCCGCGTGCTCCAGATGGAACTCCCCTGCAGGTCATACGGGCAGTCGCCTTGAAAGTCGACGCGCCAATGTTCGATCCGGTCGGGGTGACGTCGCAGTTGGTCTTTCGGGGCCGGGTAGTCAGCGAGCCGAGCGGTTTGACGTTTCCTCGAGGTTTATCGATGGCAATCCGGATTGAATGAGTGCCGTTCCGCAGCTTGAAGACCCGTTTGTACGGCGCCCGGAAGACGAATCGTGCAGTCGCCTTTCGCGGCGGGTTCTCACAGCGCATGCGTACGTTGAATTTACCCTTGCGCTGAACGGCGCCGTAGTGGTAACTGCCAACCCTGCAGTCCAGGTTCGCGGGCCTGGTCGAGAGGACGATTGCGGGCGGGAGACCGTCGGAGTTGTCTCTGACCTTGAGGTTGGCGGCATTCAAGCCGTTTTCGAGATCAAGGCTACGAACCGTGCTGGCCCCGGCATTCGCCGAACTCAGTGCCAACAAGGCAAAACACGCGGTCAGTACTACGGCACCAAGTTTCATTGAATTCGCTTCCTGTTCCCCTGTATTACGCACGCTGGTTGCGCACGTTGTGGAACAATCCTAGCGATCGGGCCGCGGGGATGAACTGTGGGCATGAAGACAGCGTTGTGCCATGGGTTAGGTCAGCACCGGCCCGCGGCCCGAAGCTGCTTCCGGTACTTCCGCATCGATGAACGCTTGAAATCACCGTGGGTCTGGTTCCGGAACTTCTTCACCTTTTCGTGGTGGAACGGGGAAGAGAGGCTCTCGTTGTGTCCGATCACGTTCCTGATCGAGATGTCGTACTTGCAGCGGAGCCATTTCGTCAGCTTGAGTGAATTGTGCATCTGGTCCTTGTCCGAGAGGACCTGGCCGTCGCTGAAACCGGTGTGCTCGATGCCGATCGACCGGTCGTTCAGCCCGACCGTGTGCCGGCAACGGATGCGGAGTGAGACGAACTGCTGGATCCTGCCCTTGCCGTCGACGGCGAAATGGGCGCAGACGTTTGGGAGCTCTCCGAACTCGACGTCGGGCTGGTCGGTCCGGAACGTGTTGAATATCCCGCCGAGGGTGCCGACGACGGCGTAGTGCTGGACGATCACCCTCGGTTTCGTCAGGCGCCATTCACGTTTGCCGTAGTGCCGCTTCGAGTAGTCGGCCATCTCGTGCTTCCGCTTCTTGCCGAACGGGATCGGTCGCTGGTCGATTGCGGGCCGTGGCGCGTCGGCTTTCGGCCTCTTCTTCGCCTTCTCGACCGCGGTGGAGTCGGGCCAGGCATGGGCAGGAGATGATGCCAGCCCGGAAAGCATCAGCAGGATGCCCAGGGTCAGAGCCGCGATTGCGACGGGCCGCAGGCGCGAAGGAAGTTTGGTCCGGTCACTCGAATGAGTCACCGGGTCAGACTACCGAGGGCTCAGTACGCGAGGTCGAGCTTGATGCGCGGCGGCATCAATGCCTCGGGGAGGCGCGTGGCCTGGGTGGTGGGGCAGGCGAGGGGACGCTTGTGCTGAGCACGACCCGGGCGGGGCTTGCGTACCCGCGCGGGAGGCTGCTGTTTGATGGCCGGCTTCGTCCGGGGACGTCCTGGCCGGCAGGGTGCCGTACCTTCGGATTCGGGGTATTCCAACCCGTATTCACCGAGCGTCGAGAACTCGATCGCCAGGTCCAATGCGTCGGCCGCCTTGGCCGTGATCTGTTTGATTTGCACGAACATATGTTTGTAAAGGTACGGACCCTGTCGGACACGAACGTGTGTTTGCAAGTTCCCGTGCAGGACGTGCCTCTATCGTAGTCACAGAGCCAAGTGCAAACCGGCGCTCCGGAGACTCTTTCCGCAGTTTGCGGAGTCCGGATCACTCCGGATCCGCTGTTTTGACCCTTCGGTCGAGTCCCGTCAGCGCCCGCGCCGGCCGAATGACTGTCCCATCGGGGCCACCGCCTTGATCGCCGGATCGGGCGGCTCGATCTCGGCCAGGGCGTTGACGATCAGGTTCACGACTCCCTGATTGGTCTCGAGGCGTCCTCTGGCCCTGAGCAGGGTGGCCGTGCGGATTACCAGCCTGTATTTGGTGGCCACCGGCGGCGGGGTGATCAGGTTCAGTGTGCCGACCTCGTCCTCGATCAGCAGGAAGATCGTGCCGAAGGCGGTTTCCGGGCGCTGCTTGGCGACCAGCAGCCCGGCCACCTCGATCTGGGTGCGGTCCGCCGTGTGTGCCGCTTCGACCGTGGTCTTGACGTGGTCGTGGAGGTCCGGCCGGATCAGCGCCATCGGGTGGCCTTCGAGGGTCATGCCGATGGTCCCGTACTCGGCCGTGACCCGGCTCCAGTTCTTTGGCTCGTCCAGTTCAGGGGTGTCGCCGGGGGCAAACGGCAGGGAGAGCTGGCGGCCGGTGGCATTGCTCAGGCCGTTCGGGTTCAGGCCCACGTTCCAGAGTCCCGACACCCGTTCACCGCGTGGCAGGGAGCGGAGTGCCCCGGACCAGGCGAGCTGCTCGAGCTCCTGGCGTTTCAGCGGCATCCGCGAGGAGAGCTCGCCGAGGTCGGTGTACGGGCCGCCGCGGTCGCGTTCCTTGACCAGTTCTTCCATCTCTTTTTCCTTCGCCCCCTTGATGTAGGCGAGGCCGATGCGTACCGCCGGACCGGGATCGGGGTTGGCGGGATTGTGGATGCCGTCCGACGTGCCACCGACGGGCCCGGTGGTTGTCTTGCCCTCCGGCCACTCCGTGCTGCATTCGACCCGGCTCGAATAGAGGTCCGGCGGCAGGACCTCGATCCCGGAGCGCCGGCCTTCCTGAACCAGCGAATCCGGCGGGTAGAAACCCATCGGCTGCTCGTTCAGGAGCGAGGCCAGGAACTCGGGCCCGTAATGGACCTTCAGCCAGGCCGACTGGTAGGCGAGCAGCCCGAAGGCGGCGGAATGCGCCTTGGGGAAGCCGAAGCCGGAGAAGCCGATGATCTGGCCGAAGATGCCGTCGGCGATGCCCGCCTCGACGCCGTTGGCCGCGGCGCCTTCGAGGAAACGTTTGTGGTGGGCCTCCAGCGCCCGGCGTGATCGTTTGCGGCTCATCGCGCGGCGCAGCGACTCCGCCTCGGACGAACTGAACCCGGCGACGTCCATCGCGACCTCGAGCACCTGCTCCTGGAAGATGATCACGCCGAGGGTCTCGGCCAGGGCGGGCTTCAGCAAGTCGTGCGGGTACGGCACCTCGAAGTCGGGGTCCTCGCGCAGCTTCGCCCGGCGTTCGATGTAGGGGTGGACCGCACCGCCCTGGATCGGCCCCGGGCGGACCAGGGCCACCTGCACGGTCAGGTCTTCGATGTTCATCGGCCGGAGGCGCGGCAGCATCTGCATCTGGGCCCGGCTCTCGATCTGGAACACGCCGGTGGTCTCGGCTGCCTGGATCTCGGCGTAGACCTTCCGGTCGTCGTAGGGGATGCGCGAGAGGTCGATCCGCTCGCCGCGCCCGCGCGCGACCTGCTCGACGCAGCGCTCGACCACCGACAGCATCCCGA
>JBPPMI010000031.1:0-5409 GCA_051305975.1 Solirubrobacterales bacterium | reverse complement strand
GCCGATGATCTTCACGCCGCGGGCATCGAACTCCGGCTTGGCATTCGCCATGTAACCGAGCTCGGTGGTGCAGACCGGGGTGAAGTCCTTCGGGTGCGAGAACAGGACGCCCCATGAATCGCCGAGCCAATCATGGAAATTGATCGTGCCTTCGGTGGTTTCAGCCGTGAAATCCGGTGCGTCGTCTCCTAGGTGAAGAGCCATGTGTTCCTTTCTACAAGAGTAATCATGTAAACCTGATCAGGTTTCAGTAATTACAACGCTAGCACGGTCAGGAACCGCGCAGGCGGTGATTCAGGCGCTTCTTCATCAAAGGGAACATGCCGCCGGCGATCGCGAGGCCGGAAGCCACTCCTGCCGCCATCTGCATGCGGCTCACCTCCGGGTCCTTCCCGAGGCGGCGGAGTCCGAGAATTCCGGTTGGCATCAGGCTGAGCAGGGAGGTAGCGAAGCCGGGGTCGTACTGCCGGTGGCGGGCCGCCCACCCGACATGGAGCCCCGCGTTGCCGATGTGGCTGACGAAGAGTGCCGTCTGGGGTACGGCCGCAGCCGGACCGGCGAGCGTCGAGAGGGAGAGGCCCCAACCGAACAGCACGTTGATCACGAAGCCTGCCTTCCGGTCGATCGGGAACTCGGGGTGGTCGCTTCCGATGACCGTCTCGTTGATCCAGGGCAGGAAGCCGCCGGGCCAGACCCACTCCTCGGTCTGGTGGGCGAAGAGGGCGGCGAGTGGCCGCAGCCGGGGATTGCTCACCGATAGTGCGACAACCGGAATCAGGCCCGTGGCGGCGACCAGGGGCCAGCGTCCGTGGGTATCGCACCGGTCACCAACAGCGACCGGCTCAGAGGATTTCGGCAAGCCTCTTCTCGATCAGCGACGAGATCTCGTCACGGACCGGACCCTCGGTGAGGCGCTCGACCAGCGCTTCGAGGAAGCCTTCCACGACCAGAGACTTGGCGTCGCCGTCTCCCAGCCCCCTCGTATTGAGGTAGAAGAGCTGGTCCTTGTCGACCTGCGCGATCGCGGCCGCGTGGGTGCAGGCGACATCGTCGGCGAGGATCTCGAGGCCGGGAATGGCGTCGGCGTGCGCGTCGGTGGAGAGCAGCATGTTGCGGCACTCCTGGAAGGCGTCGGTGCGCTGGGCACCTTCGTCGACCTTGATCAGGCCGCGCCAGACCGCGGTGGAGCGATCGGCGAGGACGCCCCGGAAGGCGAGGTTGGAGAAGGTGTCGACGTTCGCGTGCTCCTGGAGCGTGTCGTAGTCGAGGTGCTGGCGATTGCCGCTCGCGTAGCCACCGGTGACCCGGGCGGACGATCCCTGGCCGGCCAGCTTGGTCGTCATGCGGACCTTGCCGTTCCCGCCGCCGAAACCGAGGGTGGCCCAGTCGAGGCTGCCGTCGCGCTCGACCGCCGCCCGCTGCGATGAGAAGAGCCAGGCCTTCTCGGACAGGTCCTGGGTGGCGATGAAGTCGAGGTTCGCGTTCTGGCCGACGACTAGTTCGACCACCGTGTTCAGCATGGCGGAGGTGTCGTCGGATTCGGATCCGTAGTGCTCCCAGACCTCGGCCTGGGCGCCTTCCTCGAGCACGATCAGCGTGCGCCAGTTGACGGCGGCACCTTCCGAGTCGAGGTTGATCTTCAGCTTGATCGGTTCTTCGCAGACCACGTTCCTGGGAACGTGGATGAGTACGCCGTCCTGCCAGTCCGCTTCGTTGCGGGCGACGAACGGATCTTCGGCACCGACCAGCGAGCCGAAGTGCTCCTCGATCAGGTCGGAGTGATCGGCGAGGGCATCCGCCAGCGGCAGGACGACGACGTCGTCACTTCCGCCGTCGATCTCGGCATCGGCCGAGGCGGTCTCGAACGCGTCGAAATCGAGCTTCTTCAGGTCGGTGAACTCCCAGCCCTTCGTCTTCCTGTCAGGGAGGGGGAGGGACTCGACCAGTTCGGCGCCCTTCTGACGACGGTCGTTCAGCCACTGCGGCTCAGCGGTGACCGCGCTAGCCAATGCTGCCTTCCATCTGCAGCTCGATCAGGCGGTTCAGCTCGACCGCGTATTCCATCGGCAGTTCCTTGGTGACCGGTTCGATGAAGCCGTTGACGATCATCTTCGAGGCTTCCTCTTCGGAGAGGCCGCGGCTCTGGAGGTAGAAGAGCATGTCGTCGCCGACTTTGGAGACAGTCGCTTCGTGACCCATGTCGGCGTCGGACTCGTCGACCTTGATCGTCGGGTAGGTGTCCGAGCGCGAGTCCTCGTCGAGGAGCAGCGCGTCGCAGACGACCTTCGACCGGGTGCCGGTCGCGCCGCCGGCGATCTCGAGCAGGCCGCGGTACGTCGAGCGGCCGCCGTCCTTCGATATCGACTTGGCGAAGACGGACGAAGTCGTGTTCGGGGCGGCATGGATGATCTTGCCGCCGGCGTCCTGGTGCTGGCCGTCCCCGGCGAACGCGATCGAGAGGATCTCGCCGTGCGCGCCGTCACCCATCAGGTAGATGGCGGGGTACTTCATCGTGACCTTCGAGCCGAGGTTGCAGTCGACCCATTCCATGGTCGCGTTCTCTTCGGCGATGGCACGCTTGGTGACCAGGTTGAAGACGTTCTGCGACCAGTTCTGGACCGTCGTGTAACGAACCTTCGCGCTCGGCTTGGCGATGATCTCGACCACTGCGGAGTGGAGCGAATCCGAGGAATAAACCGGAGCGGTGCAGCCCTCGATGTAATGGACCTCGGAGCCTTCCTCGGCGATGATCAGGGTGCGCTCGAACTGGCCCATGTTCTCGGTGTTGATCCGGAAGTAGGCCTGGAGCGGCATCTCGACCTTGACGCCCTTCGGCACGTAGACGAAGGAGCCGCCCGACCAGACGGCCGAATTCAGCGCGGCCAGTTTGTTGTCGGCCGGCGGGATGACCGTCGCCCAGTACTCCTTGATCAGGTCTTCGTGCTCACGGAGCGCGGTGTCCATGTCGGTGAAGATGACGCCCTGCGCCTCGAGCTTCTCGTTGACCTGGTGGTAGACGACTTCCGATTCATACTGCGCGCCGACACCGGAAAGGAACTTGCGTTCGGCTTCGGGGATGCCGAGGCGGTCGAAGGTGTTCTTGATGTCCTCGGGGACTTCCGACCAGTCGCGGCTGTTCTTCTCGGAAGCGCGCACGAAGTAGTGGATGTCGTCGAAGTCGATCTGGTCGAGGTCGGCGCCCCACTGCGGGGTCGGCTTGTCGACGAAGGTGTCGTAAGCCTTGAGACGGAACTCGCGCATCCATGCCGGCTCGTTCTTGTAGTCGGAGATCGACTCTACTATCTCCTTGTTCAGTCCCTTGGGAGCCTTGTAGGCGTAGCCGGCTTCGGAGTCACTGAAGCCGAACTTTTCTTTGTAGTCGGAGTTGATTCCTTCGACTGCTTTTTTCTCGGCAATTGCTTCGGCTGTAGCCATGTCAGACCTCCAGGGTGATGGTGTCTCCGGTGATGTCCACCGGGAAAGTTCGGACCGGCTGGAAGGCCGGCAAGTTCGTTGGTTTGCCCGTCGTCAGATCGAAATTCGATCCGTGGCGCGGGCATTCGACGGTTTTGGCGTCGCAGTCCCACTCGCCTTCGGCCAGGGGGCCGTCGTCGTGGGAGCAGCGGTCTTCGATCGCGAAGAACTCTCCGTCGCAGTTGAAGACCGCGATCGGTTCGCCTTCGTGCTCGACGATCTTCCGCTCGCCGGGGGCGAGTTCGGAGACCGGGCAGACCGAAATTTTGGTGTTCTCGTCAGTGTTCATAGTTGTGACAGTCGCAACTTAAGCCGACTTATCGGCTAGGAATTAGATTCTAGTCGGTCAGCGGTCCCGGCACCCCTGATTAGGGCTCCCTAATCCCGCTCGGAAGCCAAAAACCGACTGATCCGGTCACTCAGAGCCGGATGCGGGAGGAACTTGTTCAGCCGACTCTGATCAAAGCGGCGATTACTGCGGCAAGATGGTTCCGGAGATCCCGAACATGCCAACGACCATCGTTCGCTGGAGGCTGTCGATTCGGCGATTCGTTTCCTCGAACTGACGCGTGGACTGTTCACGCATGGCTCGCATCTCCTCCGAGAAACCCCGATGGTCCCGGTCATTCCGGGCGAAGCCATCCCGAATCGGCTGATTGAGGTCGTCGAGTCGCTCATCAGTCCAGGAAGCGCGCTGTGGCTGAACAGCCATGAATGGAGGTTACCCCTGGGGTTTTCCGTGTCAAGGCTACGTTTTGAGTTGTTGCACTTTCGAGCTGAACACGTCTTGTTCGGTGGATCGATTGAGCTGAATTTCGGGCCATGACGAAATCAGGCAAAAAAGATTTGATCGCGGGTGAAACCAAGCAGGGGGAAAGTCCGCATTGGGATCCTCTACTCAACCTGGTCGGGGAACGAACACCTGAATTCATGTGGATGTTCGAAATCGAGCTCGAAGACGGAACTGCCGTCCACGCCTACAAGCACAGCGGCACTCGGAGGTATTTCCATCTTGGCGTCGACGGTCGGACTTTTATCTATCGCCACGGAGGCGTTGTTGATGGTTGCCCCGGAATGTATGAGCAGGTCCCATTTTTGAGGGTCGCTGCTGATGTGTTCTGGGGATTCGACCCGGAGACTGGCAAGCTCGATGACCCCGGAGACCGGCAGCCTTGCTTTTGCTATCTCCGCTGTTACGGCTAGATCTGGTCGGCCAGAGCCGGATCGCCCGACTCGCCTTCGTCATCCCACGCGGCGGTCTTGCCGAGTCCGGCGCCCTTGACCACTTTCAGGCCGAGCAGGGCGCACTTCATGCGGGTCGCTGAAATGTCGATTCCGAGCAGATCGAGGACGAACTCCTTCGGCAGCATGATCAGCTCGTCCTGGGACTTGCCGACGAGCTCGTCGGTGAGCATCGAGGTGGCGGCGGTGGAGATCGCACAGCCACTGCCGTCGAACATGACCTCTTCGACCTTGCCGTCGTCGTCGAGCTTGATCGTCACGTGCTGTTCGTCGCCGCAGAACGGATTCGTGTCCTCGAATTCGAGATCGGGATCTTCAATGACGCCGAAATTCTGTGGCCGTTTGTAGTGCTCGAGGATCTGTTCGCGGTACAGCTCTTCCATGGGCCCAGCGTAACTGAACGGATTTCCGGGCAACTTGCCATGCTTGCCGGGATGATTCCTTTCGAGACTTTCGACCGTGCCACGATCTCCAACTACGAAGCCAAGCTGGCGGTTGCCCGCAGCCTCGCGGAGACCGCCGAATCTGGTCAGGTGATCGGGGCCGGTTCCGGCAGCACTTCGTTTCTCGCGATCCACGCGATCGCCGAGCGGGTCGAGGCCGGCGAACTGGATGCGATGACCCTGGTCCCGACCTCGATCGAAGTCCAGCTGACGATCGCCAACCTCGACGGCCTGTGCGTGGGTGACCTTG
>JBPPMI010000030.1:0-2459 GCA_051305975.1 Solirubrobacterales bacterium | reverse complement strand
GAGCACGATTGCGGGGGCAGCAGTCGCCTGCATGCCCTGGGCCAGGCCCTGGATGATGTTCGTCGCGTGACCGGTCTCGGACGCCTTGGCGATGTTCTTGACCGGACGGAACCGGGTCGATGTGTAGTAGTCGGTGATCACGAAGAGGAATGCGGTAACCGCGATCCCGACCACCGCGCACAGCCAGAGGTCGGTCACGCTGACGACGCTGCCCGTCGCCTGCTCGAACCCGACCCGCAGCGGCTCGGCCATCAGCCATTCGGTGATCGGGTAGAAGGCCGCGATCGACAACACTCCGGAAACGATCAGTCCCCGGTAGAGCGCACCTTCGACCGCATCCGTATTCGTCTTGACTATCAGTGCGCCGACGATCGAGGCGATGATCGCCGCGCCACCCAGCACCAGCGGGTAGATCGCGACTTCACGGCTGAACTCGGGCGCGAAATAGAGGACTCCGAGGAGCATCACGGCAACCGAGGTCACCGCGTAGGTCTCGAAGAGGTCGGCCGCCATGCCGGCGCAGTCGCCGACGTTGTCACCGACGTTGTCGGCGATCACGGCGGGGTTGCGGGGGTCGTCCTCGGGGATGCCGGCTTCGACCTTGCCGACCAGGTCGGCACCGACGTCAGCGGCCTTGGTGAAGATGCCGCCGCCAAGCCGGGCGAACACGGAGATCAGAGAACCACCGAAGCCGAGGCCGATCAGGGCGTCGACCGCCTCCTTGTCGGTATCGGCTGCGCCGGTCGCGATCAGGATGCCGAAGTAACCGGCGACGCCGAGCAGGGCCAGGCCGACCACGAGCATGCCGGTAACCGAACCGCCCTTGAAGGCGACGTCCAGGGCGGGCGGAACTCCACCGCGTGCCGCTTCAGCGACACGACTGTTGGCGCGGACCGACACGTTCATGCCGATGAATCCCGTCGCACCCGAGAGCGCGCCACCGACGATGAAGCCCACGGCCGTCTGCCAGTTCTGAAGTATCGCCAGCAGGATCACCAGCGGAACTGCGACCACCGTGATGATCAGGTACTGGCGCTTCAGGTAAGCCGAAGCACCTTCCTGGATCGCTCCGGAGATCTCCACCATCCGATCGTTGCCAGCCGGTTTGGCCAGTAGTCGCTGAGTGATGATCAGGCCGTACAAAACCGCCACCGCGGCACAGAAAAGAGCTATGACAACGCCATAGTCCGTTAGAAAATCGGTCAACGTGTGTTCTCCTCCACTTGTTGGGACCTTCTTCTAGCGCGCCAGCCTATTACGCCTGAGGGTTCCATGTGTCGAAGGTCACACAGGAACGCTCAGCTTCCGCGCGGAGTCCAGAGGCCCGGGCCCTTCGGCGGGCCGGGTTCCGGCTCTGGCGGCGACGGCGGCGGTCCGCCCGCTCCGGGCGATTCGGGGGCCGGGCTCTCGCCATCGGCTCCTCCGCCGGCACGCTCGGCATAGAGCATCTGGACCTGGCTGAGCGGTTCCTTCACGGCGTCGGCAACTTCGTCCGGGAGCAGGGCGACCAACGCACGAACGGCCTCGATCCCGATGCGGGCCTGGTCGAGGTCGACCTCGTCTTCCTTGACGATGCGGCGGGCGCTCAGGTTGAGCACGCTGGCCACGGTCTGGGTGAGGAGGTCCTCGACGCGGACCTGGCTCATCTGCTGCTCGAGCATCTCCTGTTCCTCGGGCGTGAGGGGCGGCGGGCCGCCCTGGGGATCAGGCTGCGGTTCGGGCTCGGGAGAGGTCGGTTCTTCGCTCATGCTCTGAGCATAGGCAATTGGCCCACGCGGATCGGTCTACCGCGTTGGCGGGCTCGGCGTTAACTCGGGGTAGCGGGCAGTCCGGGTATCGGTCTACCGCAATGGCGGGCGCATTCGAAGTAAAGATTTGTTGCGCCCTCTCACGGACTTCACGGCTTTCGGATAAGGATCCAAGTTGGTGTTTCCGGTCTCAGTCAGAGACCCGGCCACGTGCGTGAAACCAACTTGGATGTCTAGATCAGCTGACCATGTCCATGCCACTTACCGGTCGGCGGCGCTGACGGCGAGGTGGCTATCCGCGGAGCTGCTATTGCGATGACCGCCTTACGCCGCCACTTGATAACTCGGATCTCGTTGTCTCTCGGCCTCGTGCGGCGATGAACCCTTCCTGGCTGTCCCCAGCTTTGCCTGTTGGCCGGTCAACAGTCCACTGTTGACACGTGGGGCGAGGGTGTTCCCGCCCGGAGCTCCCGCGGTGAGGACGGGAACACCCCATCCCGCGCCACCACATGCAAATCTCTTACCGACCCACGGAGAGGTCGATCAGCTGAAAGTCTGCCGAGTCTCCTCGACCGAGGAGCGGTAGATATCTTCGATGCCCTCCCCCGCGCTGAACTTCTCCCGGGCCCGTTGGGATCCGTTCTTTTCCGGCAGGTTCACATCGATGCCGAGGGTCTCCCTGGCCGGGGTCGTCCACTCGAGCAGGTTATC
>JBPPMI010000029.1:0-15117 GCA_051305975.1 Solirubrobacterales bacterium | reverse complement strand
CTCGTGCTGATCGAACTGCCCGGGAACGGTGCGATGGCGCTCGTGGCCCACCACATCGGGAAGGTGCTGCTCGAGGGTCCCGCCGCCCGCGATGTTCATCAGCTGGAAACCGCGGCAGATTCCGAGGAATGGCATGTCGCGCTTCATTGCCGATTCGATGAGGGCGAGCTCGAACTCGTCACGTTCGGGCCGGATCTCGGCAGTGTGGATACCGGGCTCTGCTCCATACGAAGCCGGGTCGACGTCGGCCCCTCCTCCAAGGATCAGGCCGTCGAGCCGGTCTAGGAGCGGCCCCGGGTTCCCTGCGACGGACGCATCGGGTGGCAGGAGCAGGGCGACCCCGCCGGCTCGCTGCACCGCAACGGAGTAGTCGTGTGGAGCAAGGTCGGCGGGTTGGTTCCAGGCACCCCATCGGGCGGGCTCGGTAGCCGCCGAGATGCCGATCAGGCATACGGGAGCCGCCACTAGAGGCGCTCGAAGCCCCGGAAGCGTTCCCAGTCGGTCACCGCGGCTTCGAAGGTCTCGATTTCGAATTCGGCTCGTCGGACGTAGTGCCGTACTACCTCTTCGCCGAAGGCTTGGTTGGCCAGTTCGCCGTCCCGGAACAGATCGCGGGCGTCGTACATGTTCGAGGGCACCCGCTCGGCATCCGAGGTGTACGCGTTGCCGTCGGTCGACGGCGGCAGTTCCAGTTCGTCATCGACGCCCTTGAGTCCGGCGGCGATCATCGCGCTGAGCGCGAGGTACGGGTTGACGTCGGCCCCGGGAAGGCGGTTCTCCAGGCGCAGGCCCTCGCCGTGCCCGACAACGCGCAACGAGCAGGTGCGGTTGTCCTTTCCCCAGGTGACGGAGGTGGGGGCGAACGAGGCGGCCGCGAAACGCTTGTACGAGTTGATGTTCGGCGCGTAGAGTAGCGTCATCTCCCTCAGGTACTCGAGCTGGCCGGCGAGGAACCGGTCGAACATCTGCTGGTCGGCGGCGAAGGCGTTCTTGCCGCCGTCATCGGCCAGAGACAGATGGATGTGGCAGGAGCTGCCTTCCCGTTCGTCCCACTTCGCCATGAAGGTGATCGAGTAGTCCTCCTGAGCCGCGATTTCCTTGGTGCCGTTCTTGAAGATCACGTGCTGGTCGGCCGTAGTCAGCGCGTCCGCGTACTTGATGTTGACCTCGTGTTGGCCGAAGTTGCATTCGCCCTTCGAGTTCTCCACCACCATCTCCGCGCCGGCCATCTCGTTGCGGATCCGCTTGATCAGCGGCTCGACCCGGGCCGTTCCGAGCATCGAGTAGTCGACGTTGTAGTAGTTGGCCGGTTCGAGGCCGACGTAGCCACGCTTCCACGCGTCTTCGTACGTGTTGCGGAAGACGATGAACTCGAGCTCGGTCGCGGCGTTGGCGATCAGGCCGCGCTCTTCGAGGCGCTCGAGCTGCCGGCGGAGGATCTGCCGGGGAGAGGCGAGCACGGGTTCGCCGTCGCCCCAGGCGCAGTCGGCCATCAGCATGACCGTCGTCTCCTGCCAGGGGACCCGCCTGAGCGTGTCCAGGTCGGGCTTCATCTCGAAGTCCCCATAGCCCTTTTCCCACGAGCTCATCTCGTAGCCGTCGACCGTGTTCATGTCGACGTCCACCGTGAGCAGGTAGCTGCAGCCCTCGGCGCCGGCTGCGAGCACCTCGTCGAGGAAATGGGAGGCAGTCAGGCGTTTCCCTTGCAGCCGCCCTTCCATGTCGGCAATCGCGAGGAGGACAGTGTCCACCTCGCCCGCCGAGACGGCAGCGCGTAGTTCGTCGAGATCCACCTCAGCTCCCGGTCCCGGGAGCCGGCGGATCGGCAGGCCCATCTCCGGCGGGTCCGCCTTCGGAAGCCTTGCCCTCGACTTCAGCTATGGCTTCTTCGTCGATCACCCGGCCGGTGTCGTCGGTTGCCACCTGGCGGATCGGGCCTTCGAACGTGTTCTTCGCCGAGAGCAGCCACCAGAGACCGACCGCGACGATCACGACAAGCACGGTGACCGGGGCGTAGTTCAGGTACTTGATGTCGAAGCTCTCGTCCCAGGGGACCGAAACCGGAGCACCCGGGAGGCTGAAGATGATCACGCAGATGATCACCCAGACGACCGCGAGCGGGTTGATCCATTTGTACTTCTGGCCGAGGTTCCAGGGTCCCGGCTCGAAGTCGTCGCCCTTCCTCCAGCGCAGGTAGATCGGGATCGCGTAGGCGATGTAGAGCCCGATCACCGCGATCGAGACGACGGCGGTGAAGGCGAACGCGATTCCGGCGTCGTCACCGATCAAAGCGGGCAGGGTGATGATCAGGGAGCAGGCCGCCATGAACAGCACCGAGTAGTGCGGCACCCGGTGGTGGTTCAGCCGGGTCCAGAGCCGGTGTCCGGGCACGGCGCGGTCCCGCGAGAAGGCGTAACACATGCGT
Organism: Solirubrobacterales bacterium; assembly: GCA_051305975.1. Classification (GTDB taxonomy): domain Bacteria; phylum Actinomycetota; class Thermoleophilia; order Solirubrobacterales; family 70-9; genus 67-14. Next base: position 12,692 of record JBPPMI010000029.1, on the reverse strand, counting down.
GACGCGCTGGTCAGGCACGCCATGCCGCAGAAGAGCTGCCCGACCGTGGCGATGATCAACACCATCTTCGCGGCCCACGAGTCGAGGGCCATGGTGAGGATAGAGGCGGCTGTACCGATGCCGTAACCGGCCTGGTCGTTCTCGCCGTTGATCGCCGGGACCATCTCCTGCGAGACGGCGAACGTGATTGCGAGCAGGACGAACCAGCCGATCAGGCCCGCCCAGAAGACCGAGCGCCACACTCCCTTGGCGGCGCCCATCGCGGCGCCCTTGGTCTCTTCACTGACGTGGGCCGATGCGTCGTAACCGGTCTGCGTGTACATGGTCAGCAGGAAGCCGAGCGGCAGGATGTAGAACCAGAAGGCCGCCCCCGTTGTCGTGCCGTTGAACAGGCCAGTGTTGTTGAGGGTCTCGGTGAAGACGAAGTCGAAACTCGCGTGCTCGGAGGGCACCACGATCAGGATCCCGATGATCACGGCAACGCCGATCACGTGCCACCAGACCGAGACGTTGTTGGCCCGGGCGACGAGCGGCGACGAGAAGATGTTGATCAGTGAATGGATAGCGAGGATGATCACGAACAGGACGAAGGTTTCCGCCAGGGCGTGCTCGGCGTCACCGAAGTTCATGAAACCGAGGTCGAGCCCGTATATCGAGAGAACGGTGTTGAGGAAGGCCGCAGAACCGTAGATGACCGAGGCCGTGACGCCGACGAGACCGATCAGGTTGAACCAGCCGGTGAACCAGCCCCAGGCCTTGCCGCCGAGATCGGACGACCAGTAGTAGATGCCGCCCGCGGTCGGATACCGCGAGACCAGTTCGGACATCGAGACGGCGACCAGCAGGATGAGCCCGCAGATGATCGGCCATCCCCAGGAGATCGCGATCGGTCCACCCGCGTTCCAGGCCACCTGGTAGGTGGTGAAACAGCCCGCGAGGACCGAAATGATCGTGAACGAGATCGCGAAGTTGGAGAATGAGCTCCAGGCGCGATCGAGGGACTGGGTGTAACCGAGTTCAGCTAGCTGCTCCTCATCGGTTTTTGTTGCCTGGGACGAGTCAGACATCAAGACCTCTCTCCTGTTGGGTGGGTGATCCGAGCCTAGGAGCACCGATACCCAACGTCAAGGAAGAGGAATCACCCTCTGCGGAAAAACTATGAGTACCGGTCCCAGCGTTTGAGGGGAATGGTCGGATCGGTGAATGTCCCGCCCTGGTACCAGCCCGGGCCCGACCAGATCTCGAAATGGAGGTGGCAGGCCGTGCTGCTGCCGGTCGTGCCGACCGATCCGATCCGCTGGCCCGTCTTGACCTTCGCGCCCTCCTTGAGGTGGGAAGGCTTCGGCATATGCATGTAGACGTGGCTCTTGCCACGGGCGCCCTTGACGTTCATCACCAGGTAGTTGCCGGCGCCACTTGCCTGGTAATCGTTCGCGTAGACCGTGCCGGCGCGGGCGGCGATCATCTTCGATCCGCAGTCAGCGAGCACGTCCTGGCCCTGGTGACCCCGTCCGGCGCCGATGCCGTCACCGAAGGTGTGCGGGGCGCGCACCGGGAAGACGTAGCCGTAGATCCGGAAACTGAACGGGTCGGCCGTCCTCTTGCTGCGGGAAGCCCGGGCGAGGGACTTCGAAAGGATAGCTTCGGTGCCGTCGGAACTGCGGACGACGAACTTGTACTTGCCGTTGGGGGCCGATTTGCCCGCCGAGGTCCTGCCGTTCCAGCTGATCGACTGCCCGGTTCCGGCCGGGACGCCCTTTGCGAACTCGCTGTCGACGACCTGGCCAGACGAGGAAACGATGTCGACGCGCAAATCGTTGGTGTCCTTGCCGCCGTTGACCACGTAATTCAGGGTCGGTTTCCTCTTGCCGTACTGGTAGGCCCGTGCGGGACTCGTCTCGGCATCCGTGATGCGGATCGGAGCGGAACGGCCGAGAGTCTGTGCTTCGCCGATGACCAGCTTCTCCGGGGAGAAGGCCGACGCGGAGCCGGACGAGCTGATCACGCGGACCCGGCCGGTCCGGGCGTCATCTGGGACCTTGGCTTCTACCCGCTCGCCGGAAGCCAGGTACGGCTTCACCTTGGTGCGTTTGTCTTTGCCGGCGAAGCTGACGTAAGCGACCGTGCCGAGGTTGGCGCCGGTGACCTGGACCTTGCCGCCGGGGGAGGAAGTCCTGATCTCGGTGCAGCCTGCGAGGCAGACCACGTCGTCGATCTCGGCCGGATCCGGAACGCCCAGACCGCCGCCGGAAGTGATCGCGAAGGCGTTGCCGGCACAGATCAGGAAGATCGCGCAAGCGGAAAAGCTGAAGAATCTGGTTCTGGCGGTCGACATTTCTCTTTCGTACGTGCCTGCGGAGTTAGCTGTCGGGCTCGCGCTGAAAGAGTTGCGCTACCGGGCAATGAATGCCCTGATTCGCCCCATGGGGATGAAAAGTCCCCGTTGGTTCCTCCGCCCCTGACCGCAATGCGGCTGGGGTTCGGCAATTGGTCAGCCGCCAGTATAGGGAAACGTTCGGAGCCCAAGTCGACTTCGCTCGGTCGAAGAAAAGTATGGTCTCGCTATGCGACTCGGGTTGCTAGTACGCCGATCCCGGTCCATGACCTGGGACTCGGTTTCGCAAATGACCGCCTTGGGGTTTTCTGGAATACGTGTCCCGGGCTTATTCCCTATTATCCCCAAGCCGCGTTCCGCAGCGAACGGCTGCGTGCGCCCTTTACCTATGAAGACCTTTGTAGCCACCCCCACCACACGCCAGAGAGACTGGTACGTAGTCGACGCCGAGGGCCAGACCCTCGGACGGCTCGCCACCCAGCTCGCCGATGTCTTGCGCGGCAAGCGCAAGCCGGATTACACCCCGCACATCGACACCGGCGACTTCGTCGTGGTCGTCAATGCCGAAAAGATCAAAGTCACCGGAGACAAGAAGAACTCCAAGATCTACTGGCGGCACAGTGGCTATCCCGGTGGTATCAAGTCCCGGACCCTCGGTGAGATGCTCGAGAAGCAGCCCGAGGAAGTCATCCGCAAGGCGGTCAAGGGAATGATGCCGCGCAACAAGCTTGGTCGAGCGCAGCTGTTGAAGCTGAAGGTGTATGCCGGACCTGAGCACAACAACCAGGCCCAGCAGCCGAAGCCTCTGGAGATCAACACGTGAGCGAAGAAGAAACGAACGACGACGCAGCCAACGAAGAGGCTGTGAACGACGAGACGACCGAAGGCGCGTCGCCGGAAGTCGAAGTCGACGTCACCCTCGAAGTGACCGAAGAGGTCCAGGACGACGGTTCCGTCGAAGTCGAAGCCGTCCAGACCGAAGCCGTCTCCGAAGACGGGAAAGTGGTCGAAGAGACAGTAATCGTCGAAGAAGCCTTGGTCGAGGACGGTGAAGTGATCGAAGAAGAGACTTTCGTCGCCGAGACCAGCGCGGTCACCGACGACGAAGCCCGGGCGACCGAAGGCGCGTCCGAAATTCCCGGTGCCGACCTCGATCCGATCTCGGTCGAGCCGGTCGCCGAGCTCAGCATCGAAGAGCGCGCCCGCCTCGAAGCCGAGGAGATCGAGCGTGCCGAGGCCGAATCCGAGAATGGCGAAGAGGACGAAGACGTCCCGCCGCCGCCTCCGGCCCCCGCCAAGATCGCCAAGGACGCCCGCTTCATCGCGACCGGCAAGCGCAAGCGCTCGGTCGCCCGCGTGATCGTCCTCGCAGGCGACGGCACCATCAAGGTGAACGACCGCGAGATCGAGGAATACTTCCCGCGTGCCCGTCACCGCACGATCGTCAATTCACCGCTCGTCGCGACCGGTTACGACTCGAACCTCGAGATCCGCATCCGTGTCCACGGCGGCGGCATCAGTGGCCAGGCCGGCGCTGTGCGCCACGGCATCGCCCGCGCGTTGACCGAGGTCGACCCCGAACTCCGCGGTGAGCTCAAGCGCCGCGGCTTCCTGACCCGTGACGCACGGGCCAAGGAGCGCCGCAAGGCCGGATTCAAGAAGGCCCGCAAGAAGCCGCAGTTCTCGAAGCGCTAGAACCCTGGCCTCTTCATCCCGCAAATTGTTCGGCACGGACGGAGTCCGCGGCCGCGTCGGCGAGGTCCTGAACGCGGAGCTCGCCGTCTCGATCGGCCGGGCCGGAACCGCCGCGCTTCCCGTGGAGCGCCCGCGGGTCCTGATCATCCGTGACTCGCGCGAGTCCGGGCCGATGCTGGAAGCAGCACTAGCGGCCGGGATCGCCGAAGCCGGCGGCGACGTGTTGCTCGGCGGGATACTTCCGACCCCGGCGGCCGCCCTGCTCAGCCGCCAGTACGGGTTCGACATGGCAGCTGCGGTCTCGGCTTCGCACAACCCCTATTTCGATAACGGCATCAAGCTGTTCGGGGGCGACGGTGGCAAGCTCGACGACGAGACCGAGGCCGGGGTCGAGGCCCTGATCCGGAATCCACCGGCCCCCGCCGAGCACCCCGGGAGCATCACCGAGCTGCGGGCGGCGGAGGCCGACTACCTCCGGGCGCTCCAGAGCGCGTTCCGGGTCGACCTGAACGGCCTCAAGGTCGTCCTCGACTGCGCCAACGGCTCGACCTACCGGGTAGCCGGCGAGATCTTCACGAGGCTCGGCGCCGAAGTCGATCTCATGGCCAACGAGCCCGATGGCCGGAACATCAACTTCGAATGCGGATCGACCGATCTCGGTCCCATCTCCCGCCGCGTGGCGGAAACCGATGCCACTATCGGATTCGCCTTTGACGGCGACGGAGACCGCGTCATGGCGGTCGATGGAAGCGGCAACATCCACGATGGCGACCAGCTGATCAGCCTCATCGCGACCCACCGGTCAGCTCAGGGCACCCTCGGTGGTGGCGTCGCGGTGACCGTGATGACCAACTACGGCTTCCACAACGCGATGAATGAAGCCGGGGTGGAGGTCGAGATCACGAGCGTCGGTGACCGTTACGTCACGGAAGCACTGAACGAGAAGGGATGGGTGCTCGGCGGCGAACAGTCCGGCCACATCATCTCGACCGACTATGCGCCGACCGGCGATGGGATCGCCGCGGCGCTGATGACTCTCGACGCCCTCGGCGACCGTCCTCTGGCCGATTCCGCCGTCATGGTCAAGCTGCCGCAGACCCTCGTGAACGTCCAGGTGAAGGACCGGGACGCGATCTCCGGGGCGACCGCCGTATGGGATGCGGTCGAGCGGGCCAACGCCGATCTGGAAGGCCGGGGCCGCGTGCTGCTCCGCCCGTCGGGAACCGAGCCGCTGATCAGGGTGATGGCCGAAGCACCGTCCCAGGACGAGGCCGACAGCATCTGCGCGGATCTGGTCGCACTGGTCGAGGCCGAGCTGGCCTGAGCTTTGTCGTAGCCTTCAACCTTCATGTGCGGAATCATCGGATACGTCGGCGAACGGCCCTGCGAGGAAATACTCGTGGCCGGCCTCGAGAAGCTCGAATACCGGGGCTACGACTCGGCCGGTGTCGCCCTCCTGATTCCAGGAGGCGTCGAGAAGGTCCGCGCGGTCGGCAATCTGGCGAACCTGCGCGAGAAGCTCGCGGCTCCCGGTCTCGCCGGTCTGTCCGATTCACCGACAGCCGACGGCGCCTGGACCGGGGTAGGCCATACCCGCTGGGCCACCCACGGCCGGGTCACCGAAGCCAACTGCCATCCGCATTCGGACGAATCGGGCGACGTCCAGATCGCTCTCAACGGGATCGTCGAGAACCACGCCGACATCCGGGCCGAACTAGAGGCGGAGGGTTTCGTGTTCAGCTCCGAGACCGATGCCGAGGTGGTGGCCCACCTGATCGCCAAGCACTTCGAAGGTGACCTGACCGAAGCGGTCCGTGCCACCTACGCCGAGCTCCGCGGCCATTACGGCTTCGTCGCGATCCATTCGGAGGTACCCGGAATCCTCGTCGGGGCCCGCAAGGAAGTGCCGCTGATCGTCGGGGTGGGCACCAAGGGGACCGAAAACTTCATCGCCTCGGCGATTCCTGCGTTCATGGCAGAGACCCGCGAGGTAATGACCATAGAGAACGGTGAGATCGTCACGGTGACCCGCGACGGCGTCACGATCACGACCGCCGCAGGCGTTCCGGTCGAGCGTGCTTCCGAGACCGTCGATTGGGACGAAGAACAGGCCGAAAAGGGCGGTTACGACACTTTCATGATGAAGGAGATCCATGAGCAGCCCGAAGCGATCGCCGAGACGATCCTCGACCGCATGCCCCACGACGACGGGGTCGACCTCTCCGACATCGGGCTCAGCGACGAGTACCTGACCGGCGTCGAGCGGATCCTGATCGTCGCCTGCGGCACCTCGTACCACGCCGGCCTCGTCGGCCGGTACGCGATCGGCGAGTGGGCGCGGATGCCGGTGGGGATGGACATCGCCTCCGAATTCCGGTATTCGAACCCGGTCATCGGGTCCGACACCCTCGTCATCGGCATCACCCAGTCCGGCGAGACGGCAGACACCCTGGCCGCGATGCGGCTGGCCAAGGAAGCGGGGGCGAAGGTGCTCGCCGTGACAAACATCATGGGGAGCCAGGCGACCCGAGACGCGGATGCCGTGCTCTACACCCGGGCCGGTCTCGAGATCGGCGTGGCCGCCACCAAGACTTTCGTCGCGCAGGTCGCCGCCATGTACCTGCTCGCTCTGCGCCTCGCCGAATTGCGCGGGACCCTGCCGCACGAGCGGATCATCGAACTGGTCGCCGAGCTGAAGCGCATCCCGGAAGCGATGGAGGCGACGATCGACCAGGTGTCAGAACAGGTACTCGAGATCTCGAAGCGCCACTACGACCAGAATTTCTTTCTGTTCCTCGGCCGTCACATCGGCCTGCCCGTCTGTCTGGAGGGAGCGCTCAAGCTCAAGGAGGTCTCGTACATCCCCAGCGACGCCTATGCGGCCGGCGAGATGAAGCACGGTCCCATCGCGCTGCTCGACGAGAACACGCCCGTCGTCTGTGTCGCGACCGACAGCCCGATCCTCGACAAGATGCTTTCCAACATCGAAGAGACCCGCGCCCGGGGCGCCCAGACGATCGCAGTGGCGACCGAGGGGTCCGGCCGGGTCGAAGCGGTGGCCGAGGAAACGATCACGATCCCGGCGACCGACTGGGTCCTCCAGCCGCTCCTGGCGATCCTTCCGCTCCAGCTGCTCGCCTACCACGTGGCCCGACTGAACGGCCTGAACGTAGACCAGCCGCGGAATCTGGCGAAGACGGTTACCGTCGAGTAGGACCGCAAACTCTTCGCAATGGCAGGCGGTAAGGTTCCGGACCATGCCTACCAACAAGCTTCGTTACACAGTCCCGGTCCTCATTACCTCCGCCGTCGTGGCCCTCGTCCTCTCCGCCTGTGGTGGCGGCAATGATGACGAGGCGACCTCGGCCCTTGCCAAGTACGTGCCCGCCGACGCGGCGGTCTACGTAGAAGGCAGCGTCCGGCCCGAACAGGAGCTCTCCGACAACGTCGACGAGCTGGCGGCCAAGCTGACCGGCAGCCCGCTCAGCGACACTATCGACGAGGCCCTGGCCGATACGCAGGATGGCGACGTTTCCTACAAGGACGACGTCGAACCCTGGCTCGGCGAGAACGCCGCCATGTATGTCGGTGGGGACTTCGCCGACAGCGCCACCAAAGACCTGACAGCCGCGAGTGACCCGAGCGTCGCCATGTCGAGCGTCAGCGAGGAAGACGTCGGCATCGTCGCCGAGACGACCGATGTCGAAGCCAGTCAAACGTTCATCGACAAGGCAGCCGAGTCCGACGGAGCCATGGACGGAGAGTACGAAGGCTTCTCTTACAAAGTCAGCAGCGATGACGAATCCGTGCTCGGCATCGTCGACGACTACGTCGTCTTCGCCACCACGGAAGACGTGTTCAAGGCGATGGTCGACGCGTCCAAGGGCGATTCGCTCGAAGGCACCTCGGCGTTCTCGGACGTTTCCGGGAAGGCCGCCGACGGCAGCCTGCTGAACCTGTACGTCAACCACGAGCCGCTGGTCGAAGCCACCAAGTCGAGCGGGTTCGACGTCACTTCGTTCTACTCGGCCCTCGGCATGGACGTCGCCGACACGGGAACGATAATCAGCCTGGTTCCGACCGCCGACGAGATCTCGATGGTCGGCGCGACCAACCTCGAGCCCGCACTGAAGAGCGGTGACCCGACCGCCGTCCTCGGGACCTTCCCGTCGAACTCGATGTTCGCGGTCGGCTCGGGTGACATAGGAGCCAACGCCACCGAGATCATCGAAGCGATCGACGAAGAGGGCATTCAAGGAGTCGTCGAGCCCGGCCAGATCGGCAAGGAGCTCGATGACGCCTCGAACGAAGGCCTCGACATCCGCAGCATCGTCGAATCCCTCGAAACGGTCGGTATGTTCGTAAGCGGCAACTCGATCGACATGCTCGGTGGCGCCCTGGTCGCCACGACTTCCGATCCGGAGCCGCTGAAGAACACGCTCGGCGCGTTCTCGTCATTGATCGGCATCGCCGGCGACGCCAAGGTGAAGCCGCTCGGCGGAGGCCAGACCGGCTTCAGCGTCAAGACCCCGGAACTGCCGGGCCGTCCGATAGTGATCGCCGTCGAAGGTGACCGCCTGGTCATCGCGGTCGGCCTGCCCGCCGCCAAGCAGGCGCTTTCGGGCGGGGGCCAGACCCTGGCCGACTCGGATTCCTACAAGGCGGCGCAGAACTCGCTCGGAGGCGAAAACATCGACATGTTCGCCGACCCCGGAGCGATCAGTGGCCTGATCCCGTCCGGCGAGGCGGACCTCGGCGAGGTCACCGAGATCCTGAACAAGTTCGAGTACATGGTCAGCGGTTCCGGCGCCGACGAGAACACCTTCGAGTTCAACATCGGCGTGAAGGACTGACCCTGATGCCCACGGGGCTCGGGATGGACCTGATCGGGATCGCGCGGATCGAACGCGCCCTGAAAAGGCATCCCCGGCTCGCGGGGCGGCTCTTCACCGACGGAGAACTCGAATACGCAGCTTCGTATGCGCGACCGGGCCGCCATCTGGCGGCCCGTTTCGCCGCAAAGGAGGCGGTGGTCAAGGCGCTCGCCCTGGAACCGGGAGTCAGCCTGAAGAGCATCGAAGTGGTCGCGGGAAGCCCGCCCGAGGTCCGGCTCCACGACGAGGTCGGCCGGATCGCGGCTGTCCGGGGACTCCGGGTGAGCGTGAGCCTCACCCACGACCGTGACCTCGCCGGAGCGATGGCGATCGCCGAGGCCGCCTGATGGAGGACTGGCTGGACCCCGTGTACGACGCCCGGGGGATGGGGGCAGCAGACCGGTGGGCGACCGATGAAGGAGGTGTTCCGTCGCTGGAACTGATGGAGGCAGCGGGCCTGGCCCTGGCAACGGCGACCGCCGAGGCTGCCGGACCAGGTCCGATCCGGGTGGTCTGTGGCAAGGGCAACAATGGTGGCGACGGCCTGGTCGCCGCCCGCCACCTGGTCGAGTCCGGCTACCCGGCCGAAGTACTGCTGCTCTACCCGTCGGTCGACCTGAGCCCGGACGCCGCCGCGAACCACGGTCGCCTGTTCGGGGTTGAGGCCTTCGAAGGGGCCGAGGCCCTTGACCGGCTCGACGGACAGGGCACCATCATCGACGCGGTCCTCGGAACCGGCTTCGAGGGCGAGCCCCGGGGACCGGCCGCCACGGCGATCGAGGCGATCAACGGGTCCGGCGCGACCGTGGTGGCCTGTGACATCCCGTCGGGCGTCAACGCTTCGACCGGTGAGGCCGGACTCGCCGTCCGGGCTCGCCAGACTGTGACCTTTCACGGCTTGAAGACCGGCCAGATAGTTGCCCCCGGCAAGCATCTCTGCGGCGAAGTGAAGGTCGTGACCATCGGCATTCCCCGTGGTGCCCCGGAGGGCCGGGCGGCCGGACGGATCAACGAGCGCGTCCTCGGCCTGGCTCCGCGCCGGGGTGTGGCTTCGAACAAGTTCAGTTCCGGGCGGGTCTCAGTGGTCGGCGGCTCGAGGGGGTTGACCGGGGCCGTCTGCCTGGTCGCGGAAGCTTCCATCAGGTCCGGCGCCGGCTATGCCACGGTCGCCGTACCGGCCGACCTCGAACCCATCTTCGAAGTCAAGCTGACCGAAGTGATGTCACTCGGCTGTGGCGGGGCCAAGGGCCACCTCGGGTCCGACGCCAGGGAAGAGATCCTCGAGCACTGCAAAGGGGCCGCTGCGACCGTGCTCGGTTCCGGCATGGGCAAACGCAAGTACACGGCCAAGCTGATCAGGACGCTGGCCGCGAAGATCGGGGGTCCGCTCGTGATCGACGCCGACGGACTCGGGGGCCTCGACGGCGATCTCGACCGGATCAAGGGCCGAAAGGCAGCGACGGTGCTGACGCCGCATTCGGGTGAGATGGGCAAGCTGCTGGGCATCGAGTCGGCCGAAGTAGAGGCGCACCGGCTGGCATCCGCCCTCGACCTGGCGTCGAAGACCGGCGCCGTGGTGGTACTCAAGGGCGACGACACCATCGTGACGGACGGAGAACGCGTCGCGATCAACGACCTGGCCTCTCCGGGACTCGCCACCGCCGGGACCGGCGACGTGCTCGCGGGAGTCGTCGCGGCGATGATCAGTCGCGGACTCGAGCCGTTCGAGGCGGCCTGCACCGCCGTGTATGCGCACACCGTCGCCGGTCGGATCGCCGCCGGTCAGGTCGGCAGCAACGAAGGCGTGATCGCCTTCGACGTGATCGAAGCCCTCCCGCAAGCGATCGCGCCGGAAGAATAAGGATCGGGGCGCGCCTTCGGTCGCCATGGACGCTTGATCCACGCTTCGCGCGGATACAAGGCGGCGAGACCCTAGTAATCTCAAGCGCTATGCCGACCGTTGCCGACATCATGGACCGTGAGCCCGCCACCGTTTCGCCGGACGACAAAGTCCGCGACGTCATCGACGCTCTCCAGACACACGACCTTCCTGGCCTGCCGGTGGTCGACGAGACCCGCAAGGTCGTCGGCATCATCACCGAGAACGATCTCGTCATCTCGGACGAGAACGCCGACTTCCATCTGCCGCACTTCGTGAACATCATGGGCGCCGACATTTTCCTCGAGTCGACCAAGCACTTCGAGAAGCGGGCCCAGAAGGCTTTCGCCCAGAACGCGGCCGACATGATGACTGCCGACCCGATCACGGTCGGCCCGGACGATCCGGCCGAACACGCCGGCAAGCTCATCTCCGAAGGTCACCACAATCGTCTGCCGGTAGTCGACGAAGAGGGCCGGCTGGTCGGCGTGGTCACGCGGGTCGACGTTCTGGCCGCCCTCACCGGCGGCTGATGCTCCAACGGGCCGAGGCCCGGATCGATCTCGGCGCCCTCCGTCACAACGTGAAAGGGCTCAGGTCGCGCATCGCCGACGAGGTGGAGCTGTGCCCGGTCCTGAAGGCCGACGGCTACGGCCATGACGCCGCCCTCGCGGCGGCCGCCGTCACCGCGGCCGGCGCCGACCGCATCGCGATCGCCACCGCCCGCGAGGCGATCAGGATCAGGGACGCGGCACCCGGGGTGCCGCTGCTGGTCCTCGGAGCGATGTCCTCGCGCGAGACCGACCTGGCCGTCTCGGCCGGCGTCGACGTCTCGGCCTGGGACCCGGAATTCATCGAATCGCTGGGCAACCGAGCGGAGGCCGCCGGCCAGACGATCGGCGTCCACGTCAAATACGACACCGGCATGGGCCGCCTCGGCTCAGCCGACCCTGACCTCGTCGTGGCGATGGCCCGTTCGGTCGACGCCCACCCGAACCTCCGGCTGGTCGCGGTCTGGACGCATTTCGCCACCGCCGACGACGGGGACCGTACATTCGAAATCGTCCAGAGGGATCGGATGAAGGAACTGGGCGAGCGGGTCAGGGCGGAATTTCCGGAGGTCATGGTCCACGCGGCGAACAGCGCCGCACTGATCAGCGATCCCGAATCGCACTTCGACATGGTCCGGCCGGGTGTTGCGGTCTACGGCATGGACCCGTTCGGGGCCGATCCGGCCGGTCACGGCCTCCGACCCGCACTTTCCCTCCATTCCTGGGTCGCATCGATCAAGCACTTCGAACCCGGGATGAGCGCGGGTTACGGCAGGACGTGGATTGCCAGCGAGCCGACGCGCGTCGCGACGGTTCCGATCGGTTATGGCGACGGGGTCCGGCGCGGCCTGTCGAACAGGGGAGAGGTCCTGATCGGCGGGGCGGCCCGGCCGATATCCGGAACCATCTCGATGGACAACCTGACTGTCGACATCGGCCTCGAGGACGAGGTCGAGGTCGGTGACGAAGTCACGCTGATCGGCACCCAGGGCCCGGCCCGGGTCACGGCCGAGCAGATGGCGGAGCACCTCGACACGATCAACTACGAAGTGACCTGCGGCATCTCGCCGCGGGTTCCCCGGGTCGGGGTCGAGGAACCGGGTTGAACCTGCCCGACGCAGCCCGCGCCACGATGGCGGTCGAGGTGGTGCAGCGCGTGAAGTCTGCACTCGGTGGGCACGAAGCCTGGGTGGTCGGCGGAGCCGTGCGTGACGCGGTCCTCGGGAAGGAAGTCGACGACCTCGACCTCGCGGTCGAAGGCTCCCCGGAAGAATCCGCCCGCCGGGTTGCGGCGGCGCTCGGCGGCTTCGCGTTCGAGCTCTCGTCCGAGTTCCCGACGTGGAGGGCGCGTGACCGCT
>JBPPMI010000028.1:0-5242 GCA_051305975.1 Solirubrobacterales bacterium | reverse complement strand
TGTATAAGAGACAGCCCCCGGCCCCGTTGGGGACTGGCGCTCTCCGCCCCTTTGCCAGTCCCTTTCCAGCTTCCGGGTCCACCCTTCTTCAACTGTTTCGTGCTTCTTCTCCGGTGGCGAAGTTTCGCATTTCGCACTCGAGGTGCTCGGCTATTCCTTCTGCGCCGGCTTTCATCACGTGGTCGTGCGAGTGGACGAACACCGGTCTGGCTACGGGATTCAGGATCCGCATCCACTTCTTCGTGGCCACCACCCGCCACCTGAACACGATCTGGGTCCAATCCCTTCCGGGCTCAACCAGATCCACCACCGGACTGATGTGCCAGGTTCCCGATCCGGTCATCTCGCCGGTGGCCTTGCCCTTCAGGTTCCTCAGGTAATCACGTTCGATCGTCTCGATCTCGAACTCGATCGTGTAACCGACCGGCCCGCGCCAGTGCGAATTGGCCCGCTGGCCAATGCCGTTCTCGTCACCCGGAGCGGTCTCCTCGACGTCCTGGAGGCCCGGCCACCACTCGGGCCAGCTGTGGAAATCGACCAGCGCGTCCCAGACGGTTTCGAGCCCGGTCGACAGTTGCCACCGGGAAGTGAAGTCGAAAGCCGGATCTGATCCGGATGACGACATCGGTCAGTTGGGTGAAGGAACCGTTCCGAAGCCGGCTATCCCGGGTTCGATCACCTGTGAGAAGTGGATGATCGTCACCAGGGCGTCCGGCTCGATCTCGCGGTCATAGATCTGTTCGAGGAACCCGCGGGTCTCTTCCACCCGGCGGAATTCGGGGTTGTCCCGCTCGATGTCGCGGGGAGACAGGTCGTTCAGGCGTTTCACCTCGACCTCGTCGAGGATCGCCGAGAATATCTTCTCGCGGCGGGAATGCCGCGAGCCGACCGTCACCCAGACGACCTGGCTGCGTTCGTACTTCTGCGATTTGTCACCGAGGCGAATCGTGGCCGTCTTCCGGCCACGCTTCAGCTGGTCGACGAACAGGGGCGAATAGAAGTTGAGTGCGTAGAGCCCGTGTGCCATGTCGAACTAGAATATGTAGTTGCCGAGCTTCGCGGGTTCCAGGATCGTCACCTGGCCGCGTCCCGCCCGCACCACACCGGACCGCTCGAGGTCAGCGAGGAAACGGCTGACGCTTTCGCGGGACGTCCCGGCGAGCTGGGCAAGGTCGGCCTGGTTCATCCGGATCGTAACTTCACCCTGGTTCCCGTCGTGCCCCTCGTCGTCTACCAGCTGCGAAAGCACGCCGGCGACCCGTGAAGGGACCGTCTGGAAGGACTGGCGGGAGATGCGCTCGTTGGCCGCACGCAGGCGGCGGGTCAGCGCGGCCACCATTTTCACCGTGATCTCCGGGTGGCGCTCGAGCAGGGCGCGCACGTCACTGGCGGGCAGGGCGAGCAGTTCGCCTTCGCCGCCGAGGGTCTCGACGCTGGCCGAGCGGACCTCGCCGTCGAGCATCGCCAGCTCACCGACGATGTCGCCGGTTGACAGGGTGGCCAAAGTGATTGCGCGGCCGTCGGGATGCTCCCTGGTGACACGAAACGTGCCGGACCGGACTATGTAACAGGCGTCGGAATGGTCGCCTTCGTGGAAGACCCGCGTGCCTTCCGGGTAGGCCCGCGGAACCGCGACGCGGGAGAACCTCTCCAGGTCGTCGTCCTCCAGTTCAGCGAACAGGGGCACACTCCGGAGCAGTCCGGCGACAGATTCCTCATCCAAGGCCACGTTGGCAGTATCCCCTACTGGTTCGGGAATACCAAATGCCGGGGCGGCCTACATGGTTACTCCCGGTGCGCGGATCCGACTTCGCAGTCCGGAATAAGGAATCCAAGTCACTTCGCTCATTGGAAGTCAAGAATGGTTTCGCTGAGCGACTTGGATTGTTAGTACGCCGGATTCTGGTCCACCGTCTGGAACCAGAGGAGGCAATCAACCAGCCCTCGGCTACTTCTGGCAATTCCCGCACCAGTACGTTGTCCTGTTGTCCAAGCCTTGTCCTCTTGACCTGATTCTGCCCCGGCACCTCGGGCATGGGCGGCCTGCGCGGCGATAGACCGTCTTCGGGCGCTGGCCTGTGTCCACCCCGGTCTGGAGCTGCTTCCTGGCTATTCCGACGACCAGTTCCAGTTCGTCGCGGTCGAACGAATCCACGGGCCGCCATGGATCCAGCTTCGCTGCCCAGCAGCTCTCCGACTTGTAGATGTTTCCGATGCCGGCGAGCAGGTGCTGGTTCAGCAGCGCAACGCCGAGCTCCGACTCCGGAGCGGACGCGATGATCGCAGCGCCTTCCTCGACGTCGAAATCCGGATCGAGCAGGTCGGCACCGATGCCGGCGAGCCGGGAATCGCGCCGGAGTTCGATCTTCCTGACGAGCCGCATGGTCGGGCCGCCGAACTGGACCACTTCGATGCCGCCAAGGTCGAGGATCAGCCAGGCCGAGCGGCGCTGCCGCTTCCACGCATCCTTCGGCCGGTAGACGTACCAGCCACCACCCATTCCCATGTGCGCGTGTAGCGACAGACCGCCGGTGAAGTTGATGATCAGGTGCTTGCCGAACGTTTCGATGTCGTCGACGCCGTTCCCCACCAGCCGCTGCGCGGTCTGCCGGAGCGGGCTGCGCGGATTCGGCGCGCTCGCGGCAATCACCTTCCTTCCGTCGAAAGCCTCACGGAGCCTGACTGCCCAGCGGAACACTGTGTCGCCTTCGGCCATGCCCGTTGTTCCCCGCGATCAGGCGGGCACAACCAGCTTTCGCGGCTGTCGGTGGAATCCGGCCTGGACCAGCGGACCCTCGAATCCGGAGCCCATGAGCGGATCCCCGTCGAACCGCTCGATCTTCAATGGTGCGATCAGTCCTTCCTCGGCGCAGCGCGCGAACTCGCCGAGCAGGCGGATGAGTTCCTCGCCCCGGAGTTCGGGATCGAGCCGGAGGATCCCCTTGCCACCCTTCTCGAGGTAGATCAGCGGCACTCCCGATCTGAGCAGCACGTAACTGCCCGGGGTCCGGGCGGGACGCCGGCCGGAATCCAGCTTCGGCCACTTGAGCGTCGCGCCGTACGGGTTCGCCGGATCGGTCGAAGCGAGGACCGTCAGCGATTCGTCGTCGACCGGCTGGGAGCGGAGCCGCTCGACCGCGCCAGCGAGCGCGAACTGGGCACCACCGAGGCCTTCGATGAAGTAGCCCCGCCTGGCCGAACCCAGCACCTCGAGATTCGAGAGTTCGGGGTAGAGCGTCGAGAAACCGCCGGGGATGCCTTCGGCGAGGGCCATCTCGCGGGTGAGGATGCCGTGGCGTTCGAGCATCAGCTCGGCCTGGGCCCGGAAGCGGGGCCCTGCGGCGGGGGCGTTCCGGAACAGCGGTTCGGTCAGGGACCAGCGGCCCTGGACGGTCGGGCTGGCGGCAGAGCGGCGGCGGTTGAACCGGCGGCGGCCGGGATCGGTCTTCGGCACCGCCCGCAGGCGGGGAGCGCGGAGCGGAGCGAACGAATCGTTGGTGATCTCACCGGCGAAAGCGAGGTCCCAGATCGCCGAATGCAGCTCTTCGGCCTTGAACTCGAGTTCGGCGACCAGGTCGAGCCAGAAGGTCGGGCCCTCCGCGAGGCGCTCGCGGATAGCGTCCTGGACCGCACCCTCCGGCCGGTCGAGCTTGGCGTTCGCCGGCGGCGGGCCGGCCAGCCGCACATCCTCGCGGAAGTAGAAGGCAACCCGCCCGTCGGAGCGGCCGAGGGCACCCGCACCGATCCAGACGACTTCGCCGCTGGTGCAGAGCGCGTCGAGCCACGCCGGGTTGTAGGCGCCGACCCGGCGGGGCAGCACGTCGCGTTCCCAGACCTTCGGGGTCAGGGCGACGCCCTGGAGCGGAACGAGGATCTCGCGCAGGCGGTCGGGACCGGCCCCGGCCCGGCGGAAGCGGTCGACCCCCTGCCAGGAGGCGAGGAACCGGGCGTAGGTCGCGGCGTCGGCCGGTTCGACCTCCTGCCGCAGGTGAGCGAGGCTCGCCCGGCGGACCCGACGGAGGACGTCGGCCTCGCACCATTCGCGCTGGGTGCCGCCCGGCAGGATCTCGCCGCGCATGACGGCGCCGGAAGCTTCGAGCTGGGCCAGCGCCGGGGTCGGATCGACCCCGAACCGGTCGCGCAGCTGCGCGGTCGGGAAAGGCCCGTGCGTTCTCGCGTAACGGGAGACGAGCGAGACCATCGGTTCGTCCCGTTCCTCGAGGAAGCTCTCCGGCAGTCCGCCGGGCGGCGACACACCGAGGGCGTCGCGGTAGAGCCCGGCGTCCTCACCGGCGATGTAGCGCTCCTCGCCGTTGATCCTGACCTTCGCGACCCGGCGCTCCTTTATCAGGTTCTCGAGCATCGACTTCGCCGACTTGCCCTCCTCGGTCCGGACCTCGGCCTCGGCTTCGGTCAGGTCGCCGATCCGCCTCAGGATCTGCTGGAGACCGTCACGGTCGGAAGCCCGGCCATTCTCGGTCAGGTGCTGCAGGGACTCTTCGACCTCGACCAGGGCGTCGGGCTCGATCAGCTCGCGCAGTTCGTCCTGGCCGAGCAGTTCACGTAGCAATTCGCGGTCGAGGGAGAGCGCGGTCGCCTTGCGCTCGGCGTTCGGCGTGTCGCCCTCGTACATGTAGGTGGCGACGTAGTCGAAGAGGAGCGATGAAGCGAAGGGCGACGCGGTCTGCGTCTCGACCTCGATCAGCGACAACTCCCGCGAGTGGATACCCCGGAGGAGAGTGTCAAGGCCGGGCAGGTCGAACACGTCCTGGAGGCACTCGCGGTAGGTCTCGAGGATCACCGGGAACCGCGGAAAGTCCTGGGCGACCTCGAGCAGGCTCTGCGACTTCAGCCGCTGCTGCCAGAGCGGGGTGCGCTTGCCCGGGTAGGCCCGGGGGATCAGCAGGGAGCGGGCCGCGTTCTCGCGGAACCTGGCGCCGAAGAGCGCCGAGGTGCCGAGTTCGCGCACGACCAGGTCCTCGAGCTCGTCCGGCTCGATCATGATCAGGTCGGCCGAAGGCGGCTCGTCGGCGGCGGGCCGGTGGATCGCGATGCCGTCGTCGGACTAGATGGCGTCGGCTTCCAGGTCGTACTCGTCGCGGAGCTTCCTGGCGATCGCCAGCCCCCAGGCCGAGTGGACCCGTCCGCCGTAGGGTGAGAGCTCGCAGAGGCGCCAGGCACCGATCTCGTCACGGAAGCGCTCGACCACGATCGAGGTGTCCGAAGGCACCACCCGGGTCGC
>JBPPMI010000027.1:0-5249 GCA_051305975.1 Solirubrobacterales bacterium | reverse complement strand
AGGGGAAAGGGGAAGTCGGCGCGGGGCTGGTGACCGTGCTCGCGATCGCGGGACTCCTGCTTGCCGGCGGCCTCCTGCTCGGAGTGAGCGTCACCGTCCTCCTCGTCCTGCTCGCGATCACGGCCCTGGTGACGGTGGGCCTATTCGTACTCAGCTGATCGCTGGCCAGGCAAGCTTGCCAAAACAGGATATCCCGGATATCCTGTTCCCATGACAAAAGTGCTGGTCAGCTTCGACGAGGGATTGCTCCGGCGCATAGATCGTGCTGCCCGCGCCGGCAGCAAGTCCCGCAGCGCCTATCTGGCCGAACTGGCCGAGGGGGCCATCGACCGCCGGGCCGGACCCGGGAGGTCATCCGTTTCCCGCAACGCCTTTCGCCGGATCGACGCGATCGGAGCCGGCAGGCCCGGGGACTCCACCGCAGCGGTCCGCTCCGCCCGGGACGCCCGTTGAGAGAAGTGGTGCTTGACGCGTCGGTAGTCCTCAAGTGGTTCCAGGATGAGGATGAAAAGAACCTGAAGCCTGCCCTTGAACTCCGGGGGCGATTTCAGGAAGGGGATCTCCACGTGCTTGCTCCTCCACTTATCTGGCTGGAGATCCTGAACGTCGCCGCGCGTAAATGGCGATGGCAGGAAGAAGAACTGGCCGAACTCGCCGTGTCTCTACCCGACATCGGCTTCGAGACCATCGAACCCGAACTCGAGGCGGTCGCCCACTGGAGCAGCAAGGGCCTCACCGCCTATGACGCGGCTTACGTGACCGTTGCCGAAGGGGCCGGAATCAGCCTCGTTACCGACGACTCGCAAATCTTGGCCAGAGCACCTGAGGTCGCGCTGTCGCTGGCAGCCTGAAGCGCCAAGCCGACGAGCGGAATCGAACCGCTGACCCCTTCATTACGAGTGAAGTGCTCTACCAACTGAGCTACGTCGGCGCTCGGCGCATTGTAGGTGGTGGCGCGTTGCCTGGATCGTCCGGTGTCACTGTGAGAATGGACCGATGGCTGACGAACGGGAAAAGGAACTTCCTCGGCTCGAACGAGGCAGTGACCTGTCACGGATCTTCGCCTTCACCGACGGGGTGTATGCGATTGCGATCACCCTGCTTGTCCTGCAGATCGATGTTCCCACGGGCATCACCGACAACGCGTCGCTTTGGGAAGGCATCGGGGACGAAAGCGCGGACCTCCTCGCCTTCGCGATCAGCTTCGCGGTAATCGGCTTCAACTGGGTCGGAGCCCACCGGTTCATGCGGACAGTGAACGAGTATGACCGCGGCCTGATGCTGCTCACGCTCTTCTCTCTCTTCTGGATCGTCCTGATCCCGTTCACGAGCCAGTTGATGGGCGAGTACGCGAGCGAGGCGCCGATGGCCACCGTTCTCTACATCACCAACATGTTGATGGTTGTCGTCGCCGCGATCTTCATGCAGCGGCATGTGCTGAAGGCCGGGCTCGGCAAACCTGAATACAACTGGGACACCGAGCTCTCGCTCAAGTCGAGTTTCTTCACCGCGGGGTACTTCATCGTCACGATGCCCCTGGCGCTGGTCCTGGGCAGCTGGGTCTTCGTCCTCTGGTTCGGCCTGAGGTGGGATCCCTTCCAGCTGCGCCGCAACCGGATCTACAAGGAGCGCAAAGAAGCGGAATCGCCTCCCTCCTTCTGAGGCTCGGCGCTTGTAGGACTTCGGTCAGGCGCTGGTTGGGTCTGGATACTCTGCCCCGGCGCGGAGAGTGAGTCTGAGTCCTTCTTCAATCCCGACAGATGGCGACCATCCGAGCAATTCCAGCGCCTTAGTGGAATCCAGAGACATCGCTCTCACCTCGCCAGGCCGTTCGGGCTCGAACTGCACCTCGACCGGGGCAGTCCCGGAAGCCTCGCCAAGAATTCTGACCAGATCGAGAACGGAAGTCTGTTTGCCGGTTCCGATGTTCAGGGCCCCGGTGGCTCTGGATTCACCCGCCAAAACACAAGCGTCGGCGATGTCTTCGACGAATATGTAATCCCGGGTTTGCTCGCCATCTCCGAATATGGTCAATGGCTTCCCGGACTTGAGTTTTCCGGTGAATATCGCGACCACGCCTGCCTCACCCTTCGGGTCCTGCCTGGGCCCATAGACGTTTCCGAGGCGAAGAGACACAGTCTGGAGTCCTTGCGTGTCCTTAAAAAAATCGAGATAGGTCTCGGCCGCATACTTGCTGTGGCCATACGGGGACAGCGCACCGATCTCGGCGCCCTCGTTCAGAGGTAGGCTCAGGCCCTCACCTTCGCCATACATCGCGCCCCCTGTCGAAACGAATACGAGTCTTCCCACTCCGGCTTCGCACGATGCATCGAGGATGTTGACCGTACCCACCACGTTCACCATGGCGTCGAATCCGGGTTCCCGCACCGATCTCCTGACGTCGATCTGGGCAGCCAGATGAAAAACGGTCTGTGGCCGAAAGTCGTTCAAGATCGTTTCAACCGTCTGCCTTTCGGTGATGTCGGCGAGTTCCAGTGACGCACCGGCGTTGATCGCGGAGGCGAGATTTTCTTCCCTTCCCGTAGAAAGGTCGTCTACCACCACCACCTGGTGACCGTCGAGAATCAGCCGGTCGACCAGATGCGAACCGATGAAGCCTGCGCCGCCTGTGACCAGAATCCGCATCCCCAGATACTACCGAGCGACTGACAGGCGCAGGGTGAAAGCGGCACCGCCGATGATCAGGCCGCGGTGATGCCGCCGGCTGCGGAAGCTCGTGGTGCCCGGTTTCAGACTCAGGGGCATCGTGGCGGCTTTCCTATGAGTTTCCTGAGAGATCAGCTCTCTGCGGAAGTCGCTACTTCTTGAGCTTGACCGGCGACATGCAGTTGACGAGGCCACGCCAGCCGAGGGTCCCGCCCTCGCCGTCGATGTTGGCGTTGACCACCGTGACCCACCAGGTACGCGGGGTATAAGCACCCGTGATCGGGTGGTTCGGTCCGGAGGACGAGATCACGAGATTGATGAAGCGGGTCAGCATCCCGCCCGACACGGCGGCAGCCCCACCCGGGCAGACCAGCCTGACGTAGCTGCCTTTGCCTTCCTCGGTGAGGATCGGGGTCTCGGAATCGGTGATCCGCGACTGGATCGAGATCGCCCTGACTTTCTGGTTGCGCTTCTGCCTGACGGCCGAGAGCGCGGCACCGTTCGTCGTGATGCCGCTCGCCGCTACCTGGGCCTCGGTGGCCGGTACCGTCCCGACGTTCGGGGCGGGGGCGATGTCCGCCTCACGGTTCAGTCCGTCACCCACGGTTGGGGCGACGCCGAACACCAGTCCGAGTGCGAGCAGCCCGGCGACGGTGGCGAATCGTGCCTTGAACCTGCGGCGGGCATGAACCCGGTCTTCCCTGCCAGCACCCTGCATGCGTCCATTCTTACACGCCGGGGAAAGGAAGCGGGGCGGCTGCCCTTACACTAGGACCGATGCTTTTCCCAACCGGCTTGCTGCCAAATATCGGCCCGCTCGAACTCGGCATAGTCCTGGTGATCGTGATCATCATCCTCGGGCCGAAACGCATCCCGCAGGCCGCCCGCGCGGTCGGAGAGGGGTTCAGGAACTTCAGGGGGTCGGTGAAGGCCCCCGATGAAGACGAGAAGCCGGACGAGCTGACCGAGACCCGGGCCAACGACCCGGTCACGTCGAAGTCGCCCGGGAAGAGCAAGACAGAGAGCTGACTGACGCCCGGCGGCGGGACTCAGAGGACCCGACTTGGTACCACTGAACATCCCGAACGCCCTGACGCTCCTGCGCATCCTCGCGGTGCCGGTCGTGGTCGTGGCCCTGCTCGACGGCACGCCGAACGGCGACACCCTCGCCGCGATCGTGTTCGCACTGGCGGCAATGACAGACGGCCTGGACGGCTACATCGCGAGGTCCCGCGACTCGATCACCACCTTCGGCAAGCTGATGGACCCTCTCGCCGACAAACTGCTGATCACCGCCGCGCTGGTCTCTCTTGTTTCCCTGAACCGGCTCCCGGCCTGGGTTGCGATGGTGATCATCGCCCGGGAATTCGCGGTCACGGGGCTGCGTTCGATCGCCGCCGAGCGTGGTGTGGTGATCGCCGCGAGCTGGATGGGCAAGGTCAAGACTGTCCTCCAGATCGGCGCGGTGTTCGCACTGATCACCTTCAACCCGTCACCGGTGTGGGTCGACGTCCTCGTCTACGTCGCGGTGGCCGCGACGGTGATCAGCGGACTCGATTACTTCTTCGGCCTGAGGAAGCGGATCGCGGAACAGCGGAGGCACGAGGAGCACTCGGTCGATCAAGACATTCTCGGCTGAAGTCACCTACATCCAAGTCGCACAGCGAAACCATTCTCAACCTCTATTGAGCGAAGTGACTTGGACGCCTTATTTCTCCAGCCAGTCCTTCATTGATACGTGGCGCTGGTTATGGCCATCGCCACTCATCTCTTCCTTCAGTTCCGAGAACAGTCCGAACCTTTCGGCGACGACGTTGTGGCGATGGATCGTTTCCAGGTTTTCCTGGCGGGCCATGATGAAGGCGTCGGATGGGAGGCCGGGGTAGTTCGCGACCACCTGCCGGAGCATCTCGCGCACGCAGTCCTCGACGAACCGCGGCTGGGCATGGGCCTTGGCGACCACGGCTAGTTCGTCCGGGCGCTTCATCAGTTCGTAGATCTCGGAACTCATCGAGCTCTCGACCAGCCGCAGCAGGTCACGGGCGTCGATGTCGACGTTGGAGCCGTCGGGGTTCCCGATGTGGAGGGTGCCGATGCCGCGCTGGTTGTGGGTGGCAACCGGTACGGAGTCGAGGATCTCGTCGATCTGGTCTTCCGTGTAGCCCTTCGCCTCGAGCCGTTCCCGCGAGAGGTCGGCGACCATGCCCTGGGCGCAGGGGCACGCGGTCATGCCCTGGGCCTGGACCCCGGTGACCGTCCGGGTCGCTCCGACGGACGCGACCGCGGTGCCGAGCAGCGTGTAGATCTCCTGGTTGGCGATGCCGGAGACCGGTGCCGGCACCGTCTCGGCGTAGTTTGCCCTGATCGACACTTCGGCCCTGATGCCCTGCTGGCGATCACGCACGAGCTCGGCGATCCGGGCGGCGAGCTGCTCGGCCCGCATCGACTCCGCGGCGACGACCTCTTCGATCGCCTCGGCCACGTTCTCCTCGAAGCGGGACATGTGGACACCGGCCTGGTCGGGCCCGAGGTCGACGAAACATTCGAGCTCGGCGTGGTAATGCCCCTTCTCGCCGAGGCTG
>JBPPMI010000026.1:0-6953 GCA_051305975.1 Solirubrobacterales bacterium | reverse complement strand
GACGGTGACCTTCTCGCTGACCTCGGTCTTGGCGAGCTCGATCTCCTCACGGATCAGCGCCGAGGTCTGCTCGGTGACCTCGAATACGAGCTCACCGACGGTCTTGTCGGCTGGTGACTTGTAGGGATCCGGAGGGGTCATGTCATTCGGGCGGATCCTCGTCGAAGATCCGGCGGTAGGCGATGGCGGCGAGACGGGAGGCGACGAGCGTGGCGAGTGCGCCGCTCAACGTCAGCATTCCGCTCCAGGCGAGGCGTCTTACGAGTTCATTTTCCATAGCTGAACCCACAATACCCTCCGCGCGGGGCGCCTTAACCGGAGGACGGGAGGTCACCGGCGGTCCAGTCCTTCGCAGATCGTCTTGACGAGCAGCTCCTGGGCTTCGTCGAAATCGCGCTCGCTGCCCGGGATCAGGCCGAATATCCAGCCCGACAGCAACTGTTCGATCGCTCCGTAGAAGGTCATCGAGGCGAAGTCGGCGTCGATGTCGAGACGGAAGGTGCCGTTCGCCTGGCCGTTGGCGACGATCTTGGCTATCCCCTTGTAGGCGGCGTTGATCTGCTCGAGGTGGGTCTGGCCGAACGAATTGGCGGCGCGGGTGACCTCGACGATGATCACCTTCATCAGGTCGGGGTCGTAGCGGTAGGAGTCGATGATGAATCCGGCGACCACGCCGAGCTTCTGTTGCGGCGTCGATTCGGTGCGGTCGGTCTCCTCGATCGCTTCCAGGAGCAGCGACCAGCGCTGCTGGAAGAGCTCGTCGAGGACGTTCTCCTTCGACGAGAAGTAGTGGTAGACGAGCCCGTAGGCGACGTCGGCCTCGTCGGCGATGTCGGCGACCCGTGTCGAATGGAAGCCCTGGCGGGCGAACACCCGGACGGCGGCGTCGAGGATCTGGCGGCGGCGCTCGGTGGCGGCTTCGCGGGCCATCAGGCGTGTGCCTCATCGTCTCGCCGCCCGTCTTCCGCGCGAAGCGTGGAAGCAGACGTCAGGACGCGGTTCTTCATCTCCCTGAGAAAGAGTCCCGGTCGGCGGTGCTCGATCGCGGGCAGACCGGCGCGGGTGGTTGCCTGGCGGCTGTAGTCGAGGTCGGCGACAGCGAAGCCTTCGCCGTCTTCGACCAGGGCGAGGATCTCTCCCCAGGGGTCGACGATCGACGAGTGGCCCCACGACTCGATCTCCGGTGTGGCGTGGCCGACCTGACCGGCGGCGAGCACGAAGGACTGGTTCTCGATCGCCCGGGCCCGGAGCAACGGCTCCCAGTGGGCGCGTCCCGTCGTCGCGGTGAATGCCGCGGGGACCGTGAAAGTGTCGGCGCCATCGTCCAGCAGTGCGCGAAAGAGCTCGGGAAAACGCAGGTCGTAACAGATGGTCATGCCTACCCGGGCTTCTCCGGCGGTCACGACAGTGGTTTCGTCGCCGGCCCGTTCGAAGGTGGACTCGCGGTACTCGACACCGGCTATATCGACGTCGAACATGTGGATCTTCCGGTAGGTCGCAATGGCTTTGCCCTCGGGCGAGAACATGACAGCCGTGTTGCCCGGCCGGTCACCATCCGTCGCGGTCTCGGTGAAGCTGCCGGCCTGGAGGGAGATGCCGAGTTCTTTCGCCCAGCTGCCGGCCGCGGTCATCGCGGGGCCGTCGAGCGGCTCGGCTCCGTCGGCCTGCTGCTCGCCGGCGGTCAGCCAGGGCCACTTCTCCGGAAGGACGACGAGTTCGGCGCCTTCGGCCGCGGCAGCCCGGACCAGGCGCTCGGCAACCTCGAGGTTGCGATCGCGGTCGGCGGTGGTGTTAATCTGGGCGACAGCGGCTCTCATAGTGAAGTTGATTGACGTGTCAATCGGTTTCAGTATAAGTCTCCCGCGACCGACGGCGCGGAAAGCTCCGGCTTCGGGGTGAAGCGTCCGCCCGGACCGGGCCGAAGCCGGGTCCGGGCGGTATTTCAGTAGCCCTAGAAGCCCCGCTTGACGGCTTTGGCACCGCCGTTCAGGTTCGTCACCTTGAGACCCGGTGACTTCTTCTGCTGGGAGACGCAGAACCGGTCGTTCACCCATTTCTCCTGGGAGAACAGCTTGGTCTGATCGGCGTAGTGCTTCGACTTCTCGTTGGTAGCGGCCTGCGAGTAGGTCAGGATCGTCTTGACCGGCGGGCAGTTCTTGCCGTTCATGTTCGCGGCCTGGATGAAGCTGGACCCGTGACGGACCGAGCCGTAGGTGCCGGTGCCCTGTCCTCCCGCGTCCTCGTTCTCGATAGCGGTGATCACGTTGAACACGCCGTGTCCGCCGGGTCCGCCGTGGATCGGGATGTTCTCGCCGTTCTTGACCACGTACTGGTTGGTCCGCCAGGTCGAGTTCAGCGGAACGTTGCGGGCGGTCATGTAGGTGACCGCCTCCGACAACGCGCCGACGATCGCCGGGTTGGCCGTATTCAGACCCCTCGGCGTGTTGACCGGATCCGCCTTGTCGAACGGCACCGTGTACCGGTTCGCCGAAGGCATCTCGTTCATGACTTCACGCCAGAGCGGAGCACCGACCGAATCGAGGTTCTCGGTCTTGTCCCAGCTGTCGAGGATGGTGCAGGCCTCGGCGACGTTCACGCCGTCGATGACCGGGTTCGCCTTGCAGTAGGTCACCATCTCGTCGGTCAGCAGCTCGGCGCTGTAGTTCCGGTTGTTGTTGATGAAACCAACCACGTCGGTCAGGCCGAACTTGCTTCCGCCAGCGAGCTTCTGCTCGATCTGGACCAAGCCGTTCCGGGTCCTCAGGGACCGCTGTGTCTCCTCGGCACCGATGATCTCGGGGAACCCGGTGAGCGGGGCCTCCGGGTTCGACAGCCAGTAGCTGTCGTTCATGTTGGAGCCGTAGTCCTTGCGGACCTGGAGCGGCATCTGGCTGGGCGACAGGATGCCCTTGGCCACCGCTCCGGGCTGGAGCTGCGGGCCACAGGTGCCCCTCGAACCGTCGAACACCGCGACGCGGGCCTGGCTCCAGGCCAGGTCACCGATGCCGGGCGTGTTACAGGCCTCGAAACGCTCCGGCGTGACGTCCGGAGTGACCGAGATGTCGGCGTACATCGCGTTGCCCTTGGAGTCGGCAGCGATCGTGTTGACCCACGGCACGCCCTGGTTCCTCTTCAGCGTCTTCACCATGTCGCTGACGCTCTGCGAGCGATCAGCGTCGAAGAAGTGGTTGATGAAACGCAGGCCGTCCGAGTTGGGATCGCGCAGCGTGTAGACGGTGTTGGTGTCCCACCCGAGCGGGATGCCCTGCAGAGTGGCGACGGCCGGTCCGTGCTCGGTCGAATAGAGCGTCCGGGTCTCGTTCTCGAGGGAACCGTCCGGCTGCTTGACCGCGACGGTGACGTCGACGGAATCCATCTTCTTCGTCTTGCCGTCGACCACGTACGAAGTCGGGTCGCCGGCGGCGAGGGTCTCCTTGTAAAGCATGAACCTGCGTGACGTCGAAACCGTGTGGCTCCAGGCGAGGTTCTTGGTGTGACCGATGAGCACGACCGGGGCGCCGAGGAGGCTGGCGCCACTTACGTTGAGCTTGCCCGGGATCGTCAGCTGGGCCTGGTAGAAACGCTCGGTGCCCGACCACGGGAAGTGGGGGTTGCCGAACAACATGCCCTTGCCGGTCGTCGTCGACTCGGAACCGAGCGAGACGGCGTTCGAGCCGACCTCGGGATTCAGCGTCTCGTCGAGGCCCTCGAAATCGGCTGCGGTCGGTTCGTCGGCCGGGGCCGGATCGGATCCGGCAGAAGCCTGGGCGATCGGCGGTGCGGCAGCTACCGTGCCATCGACCGCGGCACCGGCACTGGCCAGCGTTCCGAGTTCGTAGAAGCGGCGGTAGACGTCCATCTTGTTGATCTTCTTGACCCACGGCTCGCCCTTGCAGGTCTCGTCCTGGATCTTGGACACGCCGGTCTTGGTCAGCCAGCGGTTGTAGCCCTTGACGTATCCGTCGACGACCTCGCGGACCTCTTGCTTCGGTCCCTGCGGGGCCTTCTTCTTGAGCAGGCCTTCGATAGTCTTCGCGGCGACGACACGTTTGTGCGCAAAGTCGGCTTCGAGGTTGGTGAAGGTGTAACCGTTGCCGGTCAGCTGCCATTCACCGTCGGGGCCGAAGTACTCGGAACGCTCACCACGGTTGGTGGTGTAGATGTCCGCCATCGAGCAGATGTTGTCCTTGGCGAGGGAGTAGCCGTAGCCGAAACCGAGGCCACGGTAGGAGTCGGCGACGATCCTGGGGATGCCGTATTCGGTGGTGCGGATCGTGACCCGGGGGTTCTTGAGCTCGCGCTGCTTCTCGCGCTTGGCCTTTGCCTTCAGGCGCTTCGTGGTCTTGTTGACGCACTTCTTCTTCGCCTTGCCCTCCTTGTTCTTGCACTTTTTCTTCGCCTGCTTGGCGAAGTTGGGCTTGGCAACGGCATTGCTCGCTCCGGCTCCCATGACGAGTGTCATGGCGAGAGCGGCGACCAGCAGTCGAATCAGCTTCAAAACGTTTGTTCCTCTCCTGGAAAATGTGGCGGCACGAGCCACCCCCTGTTATCCCTCTTCAACACCCCAGCGCCGAAAAGGATCGGTGGAGCATACACCGGGGTTTACCGCGGGCTTACACAGGCCGTTAAGGTGTCTGGCCGATGAAGGACAAGGTCAAGAAACCGAAGCTGAAACCCGGCGGGCAGATGCCTCGCTGGATGTTCGAGACGAGGACCGATGCCTGGCGCGACGCCGGGCTCGCCGAAGAAGTCTCGGCCCGGCAGAAGGCCTGGCCGCGCCTGATCCTCTTCGCGGTTCTGATCGCCGCCGTGCTGGTCGCGTTCAACTACCGGCACGAGATCGCCCCCGGATACGGACTGGAAGGCCGCATCGTCACCGCGGTCCTCCTCTTCCTGTTTGGCTGGGGGTTCGCTTCAGCGCTCGGACAAACCGTCACTCCGACGATCCTGAAGCGAATGGATCCCGGAACCGCCGGTACGGTGGGCTTCGCGATACGCCTGGTCACGATCGTCCTGGTCGCCGTGGTCGCCCTCAAGATCGCGGGGGTGAAGACGAGCACGCTCGCCGTCGGTGGCGCCTTCACAGCGGTCGTCGTCGGTCTCGCGGCCCAGCAGACGCTCGGTAACGTCTTCGCCGGCGTGGTGCTCCAGAGCACGAGACCCTTCCAGGTCGGTCAAAGGGTCCGGCTCACCGGCGGACCGATGGCCGGTTCGGTCGAAGGCACCGTCAGCTCGCTCGGCCTCTTTTACACAACCTTCCTGAACGGCCAGGACCGGATGATGGTCCCGAACAACGTGATCCTGAACCTGGCGGTCGTCCCGCTGGTCGAACCGGACGGGATCGACGTGCGGGCCCGTTTCGACAGCCACATCAGTCCCGCCCACGTACAGGAGATGCTGTCCCAGTCGATCACTGTGCCCACCCGCCGGCCCCCTTCGATCTGGCTGGACGAGATCGATCGAGATGAAGTGGTGCTCAGGATCAACGCGACCCCGGTCGACCCGGCCGACGGGGCGCGCCTGGCCGAACAGGTCCTCGCGGTGACGCGCGGTACTTTCGAGTTCGAGACCGCCCCCAAGTCTGACCCCGAGCCCAGCGTGCCGCACGGTCACGCCTGACGGATCAGCAGGCCTTCTACCGCAGCCCGCGAAAGGCAGCCGGAGCTCAGCGGCGGCGTTCCACTTCCTGGACCATCAGCTTCGTGTGGAGGGCGGCGATGAAGTCCTTGAGGGGCTCCGCTCCGGCTTCGATCAGTTCGACCGCCTTGTCCGGGGGCATGTCCCCCTCGAGGCGCTCCATCAGGACGTCCACTTCTTCCTTGACCAGGTCCTCGAGCGCCCGCTTGTAGCGCAGCGTGTCGTAGACCGTGAACCCGACCTTCTCGTCGTAACCGCCGGCCCGGAAGCGGGACATCGCTTCGATGATCGCCACGTCCGAAGGCGAGTAGCCCTTGGAGTTGGGGTCGAGGATGCCGATCTCTGCCAGGCGGTCGAGCGCCTCGTCGGGCACTCCGTAGGTGCGGCGTACCTCGGCCGCGCTCGTCCTCGTCCGTTCCTTGGCGAGGGCCCTTTCCAGGATGCGGTCCTCGACGTCGAGCAGGGCGCGCGCCTGGTCGGGGTCCTCGGCGAGCACCGAACGAATCGCCTTGAGAGGCATGAAACGTTCCTACTGGAGGCGCTTGATCATCTCGATCCGCTCGACGGTCTCCGGGCGGTAGTACGCCATGTTGCGGCTCGTCTTGACCGGCTCCGGCAGCAGGTCCTCGCGCAGGTAGTGCTTGATGGTCGCGCCGGGAACGCCCGACGCCTCCACGAGTTCCGACATTTTGAGGAGATTGTCTACGGTAGCCATCCAGGGCTCCTGAAAGACGGCATCCAAGTCGCACGGCGAAGCCGGCATCTATCCCTCATGAGCGAAGCGACTTGGATGCCGTCTTTCACGCGCGGAACTCCGTTTCTGCGGACGAGCTTCCGCCCGTTCCGGCGGCCGCGCCCGATTCGAGCAGGGCAGATATCTCTTCGGCGCTGAAGCCGGCTTCGGTAAGCACGTCTTCGGTGTCTGCTCCTCCCGCCGGGGCCGGTCTCGGAGGCATCGCCGGTGTCCCCGAGAGCTTGACCGGGTTGCCGACCTGCCGTACGGGACCGATGCCGGGCTGGTCGATCTCGACGACCATCCCACGCTCGCGGGTGAGGTCGGACTCGAGCGCTTCTTTCACGTCCAGGATCGGTTCGATGCAGCAGTTGTGCTCGTCGTTGAAGGCCTGCCACTCGGCGCGGGTCCTGGACTTGAAGACCGCGGCAACCTTCACCCACCCTTCGCTCTCCGGCGGATCGAACTGGTGCTGGGCCAGATCCGGGTTGCCGGACCCTTCGCAGAATGCCTTGAAGAACTTGGGCTCGAGCGCACCGCAGGAAACCCAGCCGTCGGCAGCCTCGTACGGCATGTAGCAAGC
>JBPPMI010000025.1:0-27816 GCA_051305975.1 Solirubrobacterales bacterium | reverse complement strand
AGGTTCGAGTACCGGTAGTTCGGGCCCCACTCGATCGGATCGTGGCCCTCGGCGTAATAGCCGGTCTGAGGGCCGTAGATCGTCTCGTACGGGGTGCCGCCGCTCGCCACCGAGAAAGCGAGGGCAGTCTCCGGGGTGCGGATCGAAGCGAAGGACGAAAGAGGCACGACGGTGCCGAAGAAGCCGTTCAGCTGCGAGCCGGTCAGCCAGGTGCCGTAACCGCCCATCGAGAAGCCGGCGACCGCATGGTAACGGCGTTCGGTCCGGATGCTGAACCTGCTCTGGACCGCCGGGAGGAGTTCCTCGCGCACGTAGGTCTCCCATCGCGGCTTGCCTTGGTTGCCGTCGTTCCACCAGTTCGCGTAGAAGCCGTGGGCGCCTTCGGGCATCACGATTACCGCGTTCAGGCCCTTCGCGGTGTTCCCGATGTCACCGAGTTCGGAGTCGGCCCAGGAGTCGTAACGCTCGCCGGCGCCATGAAAGAGGAGCAGCATCGGCTAGCGCGTCTTCGGGGTCTAGCCGTCCGCCAGCAGGATGTTTGCCTTCAGTAATCCGGGCTGCGGGCCCCTCGACCAAGAGACGGTTCCGGCGCAGTCCTGGGTGGAGGGATCGATGACCGCACTGGGGACGTCGAGCGTCACCAGTCTCTGCTCGGCCTTGCCCGTGGCCGCGAACACCAGCAGCCCCAGCGCGAGGACCCAGAAGGCCAGCATCGTTCCGAACAGCCTCCCTGCTCCCTGAGAATTCATGGCTGCAGTCTAGATGCCGGTACGCAGCCGCGCCGCCATCGAGGAATGGCGTCCGCCGCCCTCGTCCCGCCTGACCCCCATCTCGAGGGCCGGGCGGTCGCCGATCAGCACGCACATCGACTTGGCCCGGGTGATCGCCGTGTAGATCAGGGGGCGGGTGAGCATCCCGGAGTGGGAGCGGTGGCAGACGAACAGTACGACCGGTATCTCGCTGCCCTGAGCCTTGTGGACCGAGATCGCGTACGCCAGGCGAAGATCCGAGGACTCCGAATACGGCACGATGACCTCCTGGCCGACGTCCGTCTGGACGACTGCCATCTCTTCGTCGGGATCGTCGTCGACCAGGAAGCAGATGGTGCCGTTCATCAGACCGAGCTCGTAGGCGTTGCGGGTCTGGATCAGCCGGTCGCCGATCCGGAAGCGGTCGGTCAGGGCCTTCTTGCCGTCGGGGTTGAGGCGCTTCTGGAGCTGGTGGTTGAGCGCGTCGATGCCGACCTCGCCGCGGTAGATCGGGGCCAGGACCTGGACGTCACGGATCGGATCGAGACCGAGGCCGGCCGAGACCCTCTCTCCGACCATGTCGACGACCGCGTCCCGGCAGCGCTCCGGAGTGATCCGCTCGACGAAGAAGAAATCCTGGACCTGGTCCTCGGCCGGAGTCAGGTGCGGGGGCCGCCCCTGGTTCACTTCGTGGGCCGCGGTGGTGATCATCGAACGTGCGGCCTGCCGGAAGATGAAGGTGAGGCGGGTCACCGGCACCACCCCGGACTCGATCAGGTCGGCGAACGGCTTGCCGGCCCCGATCGGCGGCAACTGGTCGGCGTCGCCGACCAGGACGATGTGGGTGTCGAGGCCGACGCCGCCGAGGAGCATCTCGGCCATGTGGAGGTTGATCATCGAGGCCTCGTCGACGATCAGGATGTCGATCGGCAACGGGTGACCGGGCCGATAAGTCGCCTCGGCGCCAGGCCGCCATTCGAGCATGCGGTGGATAGTGTGGGCTTCGGCCCCGGTCGCTTCGCTCATGCGGCGCGCGGCGCGCCCGGTCGGGGCGCAGAGACCGATCCGGAGGCCGGCCGCGCGTGCTTCCGAGACGATCGCCCGCGTGCAGACGGTCTTGCCGACGCCGGGGCCGCCGGTGATGATCGAGACCCGGGCGCCAAAGGCGCCGATCACGGCCTGCCACTGCTCGTTGGTCAGCGAATCGTCATCGGGGTGGTCCGGGGTGTGCTCGATGTGCGGTTCGGTTATCGCGCGGTCGCGGATATCGCCCGCGACCCAGATCTCGCGGTTGAGGGTGCGCTCCCTGTACAGGCCGCCGTCCTCGAGGGTCAGCCCCGGTGCCGAGGCCAGCACCCCGGGGTCCGGCGGGTAGCCCAGCAGCTTGGTCGCGTTCACCTGAAGTTCCTCGACCGGCAGGTTCGTGTGGCCGCGGCGCTCGGCTTCGCCGATCAGGAAATAGGCGGCGGCCTGGGCGCGGCGGTCGGACTCCGGCGGCACGTCGGCGGCCAAGGCGATCTTGTCGGCGCGGACGAACCCGACGCCGTCGATCTCCGTCAGCCGGTACGGGTCCTCACGGATCGTCTTCATCGCCTGGTCGCCGAAACGGGCGTGGATCTTCCCGGCCAGGTGCGCGAGGCCGTGCGGAGCGAGCGAGACGTGGAGATCACGGACCGCCCTGGTCGCGTACCAGCTCTCGGTCGCGGCCTCGGCTTGCCGGGGCCCGAGCTTCGGCAGTGAACCGAAGACGCCCGACGGGTCGGCGGTGATCTTGTCCATGACCTGGTCGCCGTGAAGGTCGACGAGGGCCTCCGCCCGCACCGGGCCGATGTGGCGCAGGGTGGCGAGGTAGGCGATCTGACCGGCGCGGTCGCCCGGGTCGAGCGGCAGGGCGGTGAACGCCTTGAGCTGCGGGCCGAACCGTTCGTGCTGCTGCCATTCGCCGGTCAGGCGCGCCTTCTCACCCGGCTTGAGGTGCGCCACGGTGCCGGTGACGATGAATTCCTCGCCGGAGTCGTCGCGGACTTCGATCACCGCGAAGCCGTCGTCTTCGGCCGTGAAGATGATGCGGCTGACCTCGACTGGTCCCTCGAATCCGTTTTCGTTCTCGAAGAGGGGCTGGTTCACCGGCATCGACTGAGGATAAGCAAGACCATGGATGGCAGGAGACCCTAAACTCGGAAGCGTGGCGGACAAGGGTTCCAACCTCGAAGACGCGGTCGCGGAAGCGACCAAGGCGGCGACCCGCCAGAAGGCCGGCGAGACCGGCCGTAAGCGCAGTACGGGACGGGCTTCCGAGGTGTTCGGCGGCGAGATGCGCCGGCGTGACCTCTTCCCGCTGCTGGTGCTCCACCTGATCCGGACCGAACCGTCCTACGGCAACCTCCTGATCGAAGCGATCGAGTCGATGACCCAAGGGGTAGTTTCGGTCAACCCGAACACCATGTACCCGCTGCTTCGCGACCTCGAGAGCAAAGGCATGATCGAAGGCGACTGGGAGCACCCCGACAAGCGCACGCGCCGTTTCTACTCGATCACCCCGGCCGGCGAGGAAGAATACGGGCGCCTGGTCGAGGAGATCGAGCCTTTCCTCGACTCCGTGATCCGCTCGATCAGCCTGATCAAGGCCGAGGTCTATGGAAAATAGTTTGACCGCCGGGCAGTCCCGTCCTATCCTCGGGTCATGTACAGCACCGGTGGAGTTGCCAGTCGTTTTGTCCCACTCGTCTCGAAACTCGAATCACGATTGAGCGGCCCGCTTCCGGCCGCGGTCCGGTTCTGGGACGGCTCGGAGTTCGGGCCCGGTGAACCGGGTTCGGTCGAGGATACGATCGTGATCAACAACAAACGGGGGCTCACCTATGTCGTGATGCGGCCCGACCAGGTCGGGATCGCCCGCGGCTGGGTTTCCGGCGACGTCGAGCTCGAGGGCGATCTCGAACGGGTGATGATGGCCGGGTCGAAGCTCTACGGATTCGACTTCACCGTCCGGGAGAAGCTCGAAGCGGCCCGCCTCGCTCTGTCGGTCGGCGCCGTCAAGGTCCCTCCGCCGAAACCGCCGGAGACCGAGGCCAGGGTGTCCGGCAGGCTCCACTCGCTGCGCCGCGACCGCGAAGCGATCTCCCATCACTACGACGTCTCGAACGATTTCTACCGGCTGATCCTCGGACCGACCATGGTGTACTCCTGTGCCTACTTCGCGAAAGAAAACGACACGATCGAAGAAGCCCAGACGCGCAAGCTCGACGTGATCTGCCGGAAGCTCGAGCTCCAGCCCGGGGAGCGCCTGCTCGACATCGGTTGCGGCTGGGGGTCGCTTCTGATCCACGCAGCCTCCAGCTACGGGGTGCGTGCGGTCGGGGTCACCCTGTCGGAAGAACAGGCCAGACTCGCCCGGGAGCGGGTCGCCGCGGCCGGCCTTAGCGACATGGTCGAGGTCCGGATCCAGGACTACCGGGAGGTGACCGACGGTCCCTACGACAAGATTTCGTCGGTGGGGATGTACGAGCACGTCGGGGCCAGCCAGCTCGACAACTACATGGAGACTGTGAAGAACCTGGGCCGGCCGGGCGGGCTCGCGCTCCACCACGGCATCTGCCGGATGCAGGACGATGAAGAGCAGCCGAACACCTTCATCACGCGGTACGTGTTCCCCGACGGCGAGCTCCACCGGGTCGCCACTGTGGTCGCCGCCCTCGAGAAGTCCGGACAGGAGATGCGTGATGCTGAGTCCCTGCGCGAGCATTATGCGCTGACCCTGAAGCGATGGGTGCAGAATCTGGCCGACCACAAAGAAGAGGCGGTCCGCCAGATCGGCGGGGAGCGCGAGCGGATCTGGCGGCTCTACATGACCGCGAGCATCGGCGCCTTCGAACGCGGCGACGTCTCGATCCACCAGATCGTCGCGACGATCCCGGGGGCCAGGCACGAACTTCCGCTCGCCCGCCCGGCCTTCGTCAAGGACCTCCCCGAAGCGAACCCGGCGCTAAGGGAGTGAACGAGTAGTCCGGTGCCGCCTGGATCATGCCGGTGGCCACGTCGTGCGGCACCGGCAGCGAGATCAGGTTGCCCTGCGCGAGCTGGCAACCGAGGTCCCGGACCATCTGGAGCTGGGTGTCCGAACTGACGCCTTCGGCCACGACGGTCATCGACAGTGCTTTGCCGATCTGGACGATTGCGTCGGTGATCGCCGAACCCTTGGGGTCTCCGACCGCGAGATGTTCGATGAACGAGCGGTCGATCTTGAGCGAGTCCAGCGGGAACTCGTTGAGGTAGCTGAGGGAAGAGAAACCGGTACCGAAGTCGTCGAGTGCCAGCCAGATGCCGAGCTCGTGGAGTTCGTCAATCACGTTCTTTACCGTGCTCGTGCCCGCGACCAGCACGGTCTCGGTGATCTCCATGGCGAGCCGGTCGGGTCTGATCCCGTGCTGGTCGATCAGTTCACCGACCAGATGGGGCAGCCGCGAGTCGCGGATCATCCGGGCCGAAGCGTTGACCGCCAGGATGAGCCGGCGGTCCTCGTCGATCAGGTCCTGCCAGATTCCGAGCTGCCGGGTGGCTTCCCGGAGCACCCACCGGTCGATCTCGGTGATCAGGTCGCTCTCCTCCGCAATCGGAACGAACTCGAGCGGGGCCAAAAGGCCCTTCTCCGGGTGCTGCCACCGCACCAGGGCTTCGAACGCGGTCAGTTTGCCGGACCGCAGCGAGATCAGCGGCTGGTAGTTGAGGCAGAGCTGATCGCATTCGAGCGCGCTCCGGAGCTCCCGCTCGACCTCGAGGCGTTTGACCGCCCGGTCGCGCATCGGCTTTCCGAACAGTTCGCTCTGGGCCCGGCCCAGATCCTTTGCCTGGTACATCGCGGCGTCGGCTTCCTGGAGCAGTTCTTCGGCTGATTTATCGACGTCGTACGCCGGTGAGTAAATCCCGATCCCGGCACTGGCCGTGATGAAATGCTCGCTTTCGTTGACGGTGAGGGGCGCTCTCAGGCTCTTGATGAGGCCGTCGGCGATCTCCCTGGCCTCGGCCTCGTCGCGGACCACGTTCAGAACTACCGCGAATTCATCGCCGCCGAAACGGGCAAGGGTGTCCCCGATGCGGATGTTCCCGGCCAGCCTCGGGGCGACCTTGCGCAGCAGATTGTCGCCGGCCTGGTGCCCGATACCGTCGTTTATCAGCTTGAAGTGGTCGAGATCGAGGAAGACAACGCCGGTCTGCTCTCCGCTCGTCCGGGCGGTTTCGATCGCCTTCTCGAGGCGTTCGGTGAACAGCAGGCGATTGGGCAGCCCGGTCAGCGGATCGTGCAGCAGGCGGTGACGGAGCGACTCGTCGGCCCGGTGCCGTTCGATTGCGTTGGCGAGGACGTTCGCCGTGGACTTCAGGAAGTGCTCGTCCTGCTCGGAGAAGCGGTGGGCCTCGGTTGAATTGACCGACAGGATCCCGAACTGTCCGTGAGCCCCGCCAATCGGGACGACCATGCTGCTGCGGATGTCCGGCGAACTGTTCTCCCGGTAGTCGGCGACCCGGGGATCGTTGTGCCAGTCGCCGATGGATGCGACTTCGCCACGGGCTAGCGTGTCGCCTGGCCAGCGGTCGGTTTCGTACGGAACGGTCTGGGTGACCGGGGAGTCGCTTGAGGTGTGCCGGAGCAGGAACTGCCTGTGGCCATCCGCTTCCCAGACCGAAACCTCGTGCATCGCCTCCTGGCTCACGAGCAGTTCGACCGCGATCTCGATCAGCCGGTCGGGATGTTCCCCGCCCATCGCGAGTTCTCCCAGCCTGGCGGTAGTCATCTGCTGGTCGATCTTCAGCTCGACCGCGGTTTCCGCGTCCTTGACGGCCGTGATGTCCTGCATCACGCCGTGCCACATCGGCACGCCATTGCCATCGGATTTGAGCCTGGCCCGCTCGTAGATCCAGACGTACTGTCCGCCCTTGGCCCGGAGCCGGTACTCGGCCGGCGGTATGTCTTCGTTGTTGTGGTTCAGGTTGCCCTCGAAGCCCATTGCGTGCTCGACGTCATCGGGGTGAATCGAGTTGAACCAGAGATGGGGATCGCTGGTCCATTCGACCGGCGTGTAACCGAGGATCCGCTCGATCTGTGGGCTGGCATAGTGGAATCTGCCGGCCTCACCCATCTCGGCGATGTAGACGATGGCCGGCACGGCCTCGATCAGTCCGCGGATCTCCTCGTCGGTTCGCCGCAGGTCTTCGTTCTCTGGATGTTCCTCGGGTGTGTCGGTCATTTCCCCGTCCTCGGCGAATGCCGGGCCATTATCTCCCTGACCGGGGACGACGGTACTGCGGGTAAGATTTCCGGTACGGATCGGTCATCTGCAGTGTGCGGCCTTCGCCATGCCCTGGACCGCCATTTCGACCAGTCCGGGCGAGGTCCCGATATTCATCCGGCAGTAGCCCGCGCCACCCTCACCGAACCAGGGGCCGTTGCTGAGCGCGACCCTTCCCGCCCGGAGTATCGCCTCGGCCGGGTCGTCACCGAGGCCCAGCGCACTGCAGTCGAGCCACGCGAGGTAACCGGCCTCGGGTGGCCGATAGCCGACCTCGGGAAGCTGCTCGGCGAGCAGCTCTGCAAGCCGGTGACGGTTGAAATCGATCTGGACGAGTACCTGGTCGAGCCATTCGTCCCCGTGCCTGAATGCTGCTTCGGCCGCGATCACACCGAAGTGTCCCGGGTGCTTCTCGTCGAATGGCAAGCCTTCGACGATGTTCCTGGTGCGATCGGAGGCGGTAGCGATCAGGGCGCAGGTGAGTCCGGCCAGGTTGAAGGTCTTCGAAGCGGAGGTGAGGCAGAAGCCCCACTCGGCCGCGGCACCGGACACAGGCAGGTACGGCTCGTGGACCGCTCCGGCGAGTGTCAGCGGGGCGTGGATCTCGTCGCTAAGGACCCAGGCCTCGTGTTCGGCGGCGAGCTCGGCCACTCTCTCGAGCTCTTTACGGGAGGGGACCGTGCCGGAAGGATTGTGCGGACTGCACAGGATCATCGCCCGGGCGCCTGACCGGAAGCCCGCCTCGATGGCTTCGAGGTCGAGGGTGCGGCCCCCACGCATCGGCGCTTCGACCACCCGGCACCCCGCTTCTTCGACCACGCTGAAGAAAGGGTGGTAGACCGGCGGAGTGATCATCACTCCGTCACCCGGCGTGGTCAGGGCCCGGAGAAGCGCCCCGATGCCGCCGACCACGTCCCCGGTGGCGGTGACCCCGGCCGGGTCGGGCGTCCAGCCGAGGCGGCGGGTGGCGAATTCGGAGAAGGCCGCGGCCAGTCCGCTCGATTCGGCGTTGGCGTATCCCGTGTCGTCGAGGTCGATGGCCGACGAGACCGCTTCCCGGACGGGCTCGGCCAGCGGGAAGTCCATTTCCGCGACCCAGGCCGGCAGCACGTCCGGTTCGAAGTTCGTCCATTTGACGCTCCGCCGGAGGCGCAGGCGGTCGAGGTCGAGCTGGTCGAGCCGGTAGTCCATTCCGGAGAGCATTTCAGGCAATCGGAACGGGTGATCTTGTCCGGAACCTTTCTGACGGCTGATTGTCAGGAATCGTGCGGGGCAGGTGCCTCTGTACACGATGGCCCGCTCGTATCCCAGTCACGCCTCGCCCGTTCGCGCCGCGAGAATCACGGCCCGGCAGAAACTTCCCTGCCCGGGGTGCGGCAGTGGCGGCGAGCCGACGGTACGTCGGGCGCGCCCTTTCTCCCCGGGCTGGCACTACCGGTCGGGTGCCTACTTCGGTTGCCGCGACTGCGGGCTCATGCTCGCGCCGCTCACCGGGGCGGCGGCGATGAGACCTTCAGACGAACCGCAGGACCACGTGCCGGACTTCAGCGGAACCTGGTTCTGAAGAACACGGATCGGGACGCGCCTTCGGTCGTCAAAGACGTCTTGATCTGTACTCCGCGCCGATCAAGGCGGCGAGACCCTAGGCCGCGTCGGAAAACGCCCGCTGTGCGCGTTCGATCTCGCCGTTCATGCCGGCGACGTTGAGCCAGGTCGGGTTGACCGCCTCGAAACCGCGGCGCACCGAAGG
This sequence comes from Solirubrobacterales bacterium, assembly GCA_051305975.1. Lineage (GTDB taxonomy): Bacteria > Actinomycetota > Thermoleophilia > Solirubrobacterales > 70-9 > 67-14. Next base: position 19,033 of record JBPPMI010000025.1, on the reverse strand, counting down.
CGGGACCGGCTCGAGCTTCGCTTCGACGCAGGCGTTGACCCGGCGGAGCAGGTCTTCTTCGCCTTCCGAGGTCTCACGCTTGCCGAGATAGGACTCGTGCCAGTCGTTGATCGCGACGATGGCGCGGTCGCAGGTGGCCGAGGGGTCCTGGCGGGCCAGGCCGAAGTGGGCGAGGTAGAGGCTCGAAGGGTTCTTCGCCCGGATGCGGCCAATCGACGAGATCGCATCCTCGCGTGAGTAGTCGGCGGGCGGCGAGGAAGGACGGATGATGCATGAGCCGGGGAGCTGCAGTCCGAGCGCGTCACCGCAGATGACCGCGCTGGTCTTCTGGTCGAAGAACGACATGTGGGCCCGGGTGTGCCCGGGGGTGGCGACGGCTTCGAGCAGACGGTCCCCGAGGTCGATCGTGTCGCCGTCCTCGAGGGACTGGATCCGGTCCCGGTCGATCGGGTCGGGGAAACCGAAGAGTGCTTCGGTCCGGTCGCCCCACACCTGCTTCACGGATTCGGTCAGTTGGGCTGGCTCGGCCAGGTGCTTCGCCACGCGGGAATGGATGTAGACAGTCGCGTCGGGGTACTCGCGGGCGAGTCGGGCGGCGCCACCGGCGTGGTCGAAGTGGATGTGGGTGAGGACTATCGAACTGAGCTGGTCGATTCCCAGCGCCTCGAGGCCTTCGATCACGTTCTCGGCGGTGTTGGCCGGACCGGGATCGACGATCGCGGGACGGGAACCGGGGAGGAGGTGGGCGGCCATCATCTCGGTCTCGCCGAACATGAGTGGATCGATCACCACTGGTTCAATGGTCCGGGGCGGTTCGATCTTCTTCGAGGTGGTGCTTTTGGCATGACCGTTTAGCGAAGCGAATCTGGCTGAGCTCAGATTGCCGAGGACCTTCTTGCGAACGTTGAACTTTGTGTTCATGTCTCCACCTTCAACCGATCAGGATGCCAAATGATTCGGTCGCGTTGCCTGTGATTCCTCTCTTATCTTCTAGGTTCCCGCTCGAGAGCCTCCTAATCAATTGCAGGAGGTACGAAATCACGCCTTTGTCCCGCAAACGTGATGTTTTGGTTACGACTCACTGGATCGAGGCCCGTTCCGGGGCCCCGGGACGTGAGGCGCCGGCAAGAACCGCCCCCTTAAATGCGAAACGCCCGCCGGATGGCGGGCGCTCTCGCGATGCTTCTGAAAAGGAAAAGCCTAGATGGCTTCGACCGATGCAGCAGCCGGACCCTTGGGTCCGTCTTCAGCTTCGTAACTGACCTTCGCACCCTCGGCGAGAGTGCGGAAACCGTCAGCCTGGATGGCGCTGTGATGGACGAAAACGTCCTTCGAACCGTCATCGGGCGTAATGAAACCAAAGCCCTTTTCGTCGCTGAACCACTTAACTGTGCCTGTGGGCATTGAATCCTCCACATAATGGTGAGCCAAACGCGGAGGATGCTGGTAAAGCAACGACTGCGAGCGCTACACACGTCTTTGTCGGGGAACTCCCCAACCCTATGTCCGGGACCGTAGCACCATTTCGGGTGCGACGGGGGACTTTGAGGCAGATGCCTCAACTAGCCGCGGCTGCGGCTCCGGTTCCCGTTCCCGTTGCCTTTGCCCTGTTTCGGGTGCTGGCCGTTGTTCCGGTTACCGGATTTCCGTTTGCCACTGCCGTTTCTGGAGCCGCCCCGCCCGTTGTTACCTTGCGGAACGGAGCTGCGGCTGGAGCGTCCCCGGCGAGGGGTCTGGGTCTCCGAATGGATGGAGACCGGCGCGCCGGATTGCTCATATTCGTGGCTCAAGCCGAGTGACTTGGCGATTTTCTGCATGTCTCTGGCCTGATCGGCCAGGACGAAACTGATGCCGATGCCATCAGCACCCGCTCGACCTGTCCGGCCGACGCGATGGACGAATGTGTCCTGGTCTTCCGGCATGTCGTAGTTGATCACGTGGGTGACATCGGCGACGTCGATACCGCGAGCCGCGACGTCGGTGGCCACGAGTGTGTCCACCTTGCCGCTCTCGAAGTCCGCCAGCGCGCGCTGGCGCTGGTTCTGGGACTTGTTGCCATGCATTGCCGCTGCCCTGATCTGGGGTGAGCGGCTGAGCTTTTTCACGAGTCGGTCGGCGCCATGTTTTGTGCGCACGAACACCAGGGTGCGGCCGCGCTCGGAATTCTCCAGTTCGTGGAGGAGCGAGGTGACCTTGGCTTCGTGGACAAGATGGATGAAGCGGTGTTCGACCTTGCCCTGGTTCTTGTCCGGGGCAGGCTTGTTCACATGAGTGACGGGGTTGTGTGTGTACGCGTCGGCGAGCTTGCCGGCGGCACCTTCGAGGGTTGCCGAGAAGAAAAGGGTCTGACGGTTGTTGCTGATCTTCTCGACGATGCGGTCGACGGCGGGCTTGAATCCCATGTCGAGCATGCGGTCGGCTTCGTCGAGCACGAGGTGTTCGACGTGGTCGAGGGTGAACGAGCGGCGCTGGAGCAGATCCTCGAGCCGGCCGGGGCAGGCGACGACAATGTGCGCCCTTGCGGCGCGTTTGGCCTGGGCCTGGATGCCGACCCCTCCGTAAACAGGGGCTATCGAAAAGGCCCGCGCCTTGCAGATGGCGTCCATCTCGTCGACGATCTGGCTGGCCAGCTCCCGGGTGGGTGCGAGGATCAGCGCAGAGGGGCGACGGGAGTCGGCACTGATGAGGTCGACGAGCGGCACGCCGAAGGCGAGCGTCTTGCCGGAGCCGGTCGGCGACTGGACGAGAACGTCCCGGTCGTCGAGCACGTCTTCGATGACCTGTCGCTGTACGGCGAAAGGCTCGTTGATGCCACGCTTGACGAGTGCATCCACTACGGGTTTTGACACGCCGAGATCGGCGAAAGACTTACTGCTCATGATGATGTTCAACTTCCTGTATGAGGGGTGTGGGGGAGATCCGGTAACCCCAACAACCTTGCGGCACTAGGAAGGAACAGAACCTCGTTGGCGCTCATTGCGGCGGAGCCAACGTCGTCCAAGGTAGCAGGGATCACCGTTCGGTAAGTGCCGCTGGTCACAGAAAGGTGCGACGGACCCAAGTTCGGCTCCCGGTCCATACACTTATTGACCCGCGAGTCAACTTCTCGCAGAAGCTTCAACTTTAGGCTTCAACACACGACCCCCTGGAGGATCAAGAACCTCATGTTCGTACACAAGGCCGCCGTTGTCGGCGGCGGCACCATGGGCGGTCAGATAGCACAGGCAATCGCCGCGTCTGACACCCCCGTCGTCATCAAGGACGTCGACCAGAAATTCGTAGACCACGCAGTCGAAGAGGTCCGGAACGTCACCACCGGACGGCTCGGCAGCCTCGTCAAAAAAGAGAAAATTACCCAGGAGCAGGCGGACGCCCGTCTCGCCGAGGTCATGGGTCTCGTCACCGGAACCACGTCATACGACGAGTTCGGCGACGTCGACTTCGTGATCGAAGCCGTGCCCGAGAAGATGTCGATCAAGCAGGCCGTCTTCGCCGAGCTCGACGCGGCAACCCCCGGCCACGCGATCCTGTCCTCGAACACCTCGGGTCTCTCGATCTCCGAGATGGCCGAGGCGACCATCCGCCCGGACAAGGTCGTCGGCTTCCACTTCTTCTACCCGGCATCGGTGATGCCGCTGGTCGAAGTCATCATCGGTGACGAGACCACCTCGGAGACCGTCCAGAGCGCCTCGAACTTCGCCCAGGCCATCGGCAAGCAGCCGATCACCTGCGGAGAGGTTCCCGGCTTCGTGGTCAATCGAATCCTCAACTCCGCGGTCAGCGAGATCTGGCGCGCCCAGGAAGAGCAGAACCTCTCGATCTCGAAGATCGACGAAGGTGTCGGCGCCGCGAACGTCGCCCCGATGGGCCCGTTCGTCCTTGCCGACATGCTCGGTCTCGACACCGTTTACCACGTCGCCGAGAACCTGCAGGACGCCTACGGCGATTCCTTCTACGTCCACCAGGGCATGAAGAAGCTCGTCTCCGAAGGCAAGCTCGGAGCCAAGACCGGTGGCGAAGGTCTCTACAAGGACGGCCAGCCCAATATTCCGGGTGACGGCGAAGCCGACGCCCGGGAACTCGCCGACCTCTTCACCGCCAAGGCGCTGATCGAGGCCTGCCTGCTGCTCGAGGAAGGTGTCGCCTCGGTTCGTGACATCGACGTCGGCATGATGGCCGGCGCCGGACTCGACCCCCGACGCGGACTCTTCCCGCCGTTCTGGAAGGCCGACATCGACGGTGTCGACAAGGCGCTCGAGAAGATCGAGGAGCTGCACGAGAAACACGGCGAGCGTTTCGCCCCGCCGGTAACCCTCAAGCGGCTCGTCGCCCAGAAGCGATTCGGCATCGCGTCCGGACAGGGCTTCTACCCGTGGGCCCGTCCCGACGAGGGCGAGCAGACCGAACTGGTCAAGCTCGAGACCCGCGGCACCGTCGCGATCGCCTGGCTCGCCAACCCGCCGATGAACGCGATCTCCCCCCAGGTGATCGAGGACCTCGGCACAGTCTGGGAGAGGGTAAAGGCGAATCCGGAAATCGGCGCCATGATCGTCGCCTCGTCGATGCCGATCGTCTACTCGGCCGGTGCGGACATCAAGAAGTTCACCCAGATGGACACCGAGGGTGGAGCCGCACTGATCAACAACGGTCACGAGCTGCTGAAGGACTTCGGGGAGGACCGCGTCGTCACGATCGCCGCCGTCAACTCGCTCGCCTTCGGTGGCGGCTGCGAGCTGGCCATGGCCTGTGACTTCCGGATCGCGGCCGAGTCGGCCGTCTTCGGACAGCCCGAGATCAAGCTCGGAATCATCCCCGGGTTCGGCGGAACGCAGCGTCTGCCGCGCCTCGTCGGCGGCAACAGGGCCCTCGAGATGAACCTGGTCGGTGATCCCGTCAGCTCACTCGAAGCCCTCGAGTACGGTCTCGTCACCCGGGTAGTCCCGGACCAGGAGCTGTTCGACACCGCCCTCAACTGGGGCGTCCGGCTCGCGAGCCAGGCCCCAATCGCGGTCGAGCAGATCAAGAAGGTCCAGTTCACCGGTGGCGACTCCGATGCCGGGATCGACGCCGAGAAGCAGGGCTTCGCCACTGCTTTCCTCAGCGAAGACGCCAAAGAAGGCATCGGTGCCTTCCTCGGCAAGCGCACCCCGAAGTGGAGCGGCAAGTAGCTCTCGTTTCATAGACGCATAGAAAGGGCGGCCTTCGGGTCGCCCTTTCTATGAAGGTTGGTTGCGTGTTGGTGGCGCGGGGTGGGGGTTCCCGTCCTCACCGCGGGAGCTCCGGGCGGGAACACCCCCACCCCACGTGTTAACAGTGGACGACAGACCGGCCCACAGGCAAAGCAGGGGACAGCCAGCGAGGGTTCAGGCACCTTGAGGCCGTCTAGGGCCCACATCTTGCGCGGGGGAAGCATCGGATTCCCGGTGTTCCTCCGATGTGCCTGATCGATCACGCCGGGGCGAATAGCGGAAGGATGAGGACAAGCCCCCTGCTCTACATCGAGGACCAAGACGTCCATGGCGTCCGAATGCGCGCCCCGATCCCTGTTACTTACTTGCCGGCGAAGACGCCGAGTCTGTATCGGTAGTTGTCGGTCACCTTGCGGGGACTGGGGGTCACCGCGACGTAGATGACCTGGGCCTTCCGCTTCAGGTTCTGGACCCGCACGCCCTCGGTCTTGGTGCGGGGGCGGTCCGACTTCACGATCAGGCTCTTTTTCCCGGGCTTGAGGATCGACTTGACCTTTGGTTTGTAGACGGCCAGCTTGATGTCGCCCTGGTACTGGGCGCCAGTGATCAGGACCTTTCGGCGCGGGGCGATCTTGACCCGGTAGACGTCGGCCGGGTCCTCGTCGAGGCTGAGCGTCGCGGTCACGGCCTTGCTCTTGCCCGAACCGGGCTTGAAGAGGAACCCGGCTTTCTTGAGGAGCGACCCGTCGACCCATTTGATGTCGTTGTTCGGTTCCCGCGGATCGGCCGCGGGGGTGGTCACGGTCAGGGCGGCATCGATGTTCATCAGCCCTTCGCCGTAGCTGTCGTCGCGGCCCGGTGTGCCGAGGTCCGTCGCCGACTGGGTGAGTGCCTTGCCGGCCTGGGCGGCGTCCAGTTCGGGCCGCGACTGGAGGAGCCAGGCGGCGGCCGCGGACACCATCGGCGTCGAGAAGCTCGTGCCGCTCAGTTTCGACCAGGTACGCCGGGTATCACCGCTCGGGCCGAGACTCACTTCAGGAGCGAAAACCGCGACTCCCGGGGCGGTGATGTCGACCCGGGGATTACTGGTGGAGAACGGGGCTATCAAGCCCTCGCTGTCAACGGCGGAAACAGTGAGCACGTGCGGATCGCCGCCCGGCCGGACCGCCACGTTGCCTTCGAATCCGGTGTTTCCGGCCGAAGCCACCGGCAGCACTCCGCGGCGGACCGCATATTCGGTCGCCACATAGTGGGAGAAGCAGCTGTCTGCCGGCAGTGTGTAGCTGAGGTTGAGCACGTCGCTTCCGGCTTTGACGGCCTTGATGATCGCCTCGGCGGCGGTAGAGCAGACCGTGCCCGAGGGCACGAGCCGCATCTTCATGCCCGGCCAGACACCGCGGATGCCGAGGCCTTCTCCGGGGGAGCCGGCGATTGCGGCGATTGCGGTGCCGTGCGCGTCCTCGGCCGGGCCGATCGACTGCGAGCCGGCCAGGCGGGCAGTGGTCAGGTCGGGATGGCGCGAATCGACCGATTCTTCGATCAGCGCGAGTTCGGGGCTGAACTGGGTGACTTCAGGCGGCGTGGTGACTGTCGGGTTGACGATCCGGTTGAGCCACCACTGCTCTCCGGCGTAGAGGTCGGCCGGGTACTTTGCCGGTTCGAGGGCGACGTCCGGTTCGGCGAAGACTAGCCGACCGGACCGGTCGAGCCGGCTGGCGAAGGCCGTCGCATCGTCACGGTTGACCACGAAGACGCCCGTCCTGCCGATCCCTTCGGCTCCTGCCCGGCCGGCGATCCGCTGGGTCTTTTCGTCCGGCCGTCCGCCGACGATCCAGTTCGTGGCTCCGGATCCGGACGCCGTTGCGCCGCTGATAGTGGCATCGCCATTCGCCGGCGGCAGTTCCAAAGGCGGCTCCGGCGGGGCGGCGATCGCAACCGTCGCCATGCCGAGCATCAGGACCGAGAAGGTCGCGAGCAGCAATAGCAGCAGGGGAAAGCCATGGCTCAAGCCACTTGCCCCCTTCGCTGCCGGGTCTGACCCTGATGTCTGATGCCTGTGCTGCTGCATGCTCTGTCTGTAACCCGTCAAATGCCTGGTGGTATCGGCTTCCCCCAAATTATTGGATATCCGGGATCGGCATGCGCAAGAATCGACGCTGGCTCCGAATCATGAATTCGAAGCCTCTAAGGTGGCCGAATGTCTTACCCCGAAGCTGTTCTCTTCGACAACGACGGCCTGCTGCTCGACACCGAATCGGTCTGGACCCGGGCCGAGCAGGAACTCTTCAGCCGCCGCGGCCTCGAATTCACTATCGACCACAAACGCAGTCTGGTCGGGAGTTCCCACGAGATCGCCGGCGTGAAACTGGGCCGTTTCCTCGACGACGTGGGAAATGAGAACGAAATCATGGAGGAGCTCGGCGTGCTAGTCCTGGCCGAGCTCGAGAACGGCGTGGAGGAGATGGTCGGGGCCGGGGACCTGGTCAGGGCGCTCCGCCAGGCCGGGGTCCCGGTCGGCCTGGTCTCGAATTCGCCGAGGAAGTTCATGGAGCGCTCGCACGAAGTGGCAGCGACCGGCCTCGAGTTCGACGCCACCGTCAGCGGTCACGAGGTTCCGGAGGCCAAACCGGCCCCTGACGCCTACCTCGAAGGATGTCACCAGCTCGGGGTCACACCGGGTGAGCACGTGATAGCGCTCGAAGACTCGCCGTCGGGGGCGACCGCGGCCCGCGCGGCCGGCCTGTTCGTGATCGGCGTGCCTTCGGTCCCGGGGATCGAGCTTCCTGCGGCTGACCTCGCCGCGTCGTCATTGGCCGACGAAGTCGTTCTCAGAGCGCTGGGGATTCTGTCCGCTTAGGCCGGTCCCGCCAGGGACCGGCTGTCTGCGCCTACTGCTCGAGAACCCGCCGGCGGCGGATCACGCGCTCGGCCAGGCGAAGGGGTGCTTCCACGGCTTCCCTGGCACCGTCCCATGACCGTCCCTCCTCGAGGGCGCGGTCGGTGAGCACGGTCAGGCCGGGAAGCATCCGCTCCAGCTCGTCGAGGTCGGCCTCGTGGTCGGGAACGTCGAGTGCGTCGTCCATCTCTACCAGCGTCGCCCGGGCGGCGGGCTCGATACCCAGCACCGCCGCGTAGGTCCGGCCGGCATCGAAGTCGGCCCTGACCCTCGGTACGAGGAATTCGCAGGCCTGGGCTTCGTCCCTGCCTCCGAGGATGGCTGCGATCCGCGCGATCGGCATGGTGCGCCCCAGCCGTTCGCGACGGGGACTGCTGGCGGTTCCGCCGCGGGCGTCGATGTCGAAGGCGTCGATGAAACGGCCGCCGGCCAGGCGGTCTCCGTCGCCGTATCCGATCCGGCAGTTGACTATCTGCTCGAGTGCGGGCGACTGGGCGAAAGGCCGGCCGGAAGCCGCTGCTTCGGCGGCCAGGACCCGCTCGACGGCATCGAGGGCCTCGTCGAGCAGCGCCTGCGTGAATTCGTCCTCGTTGAGGCGGGCAGACCACTCGGCGGCCTCCGATTCGGTCCCCAGGGGGTCGTGTGCGCGGATCAGGGTTGCCGTGGTGACGCTGACGTGGGTCGCGGCATCGGCCTTGCCCGACTGCTTGGGCCGGCGGCGCTTGCGCCGGGCCGGTGGCAGCGCGCCTTCGGTCTCCAGGACCAATACGCGGTCGAGCGGGCCCTGCCGGTCGAGGTAGCGCCCGTCGTCGAGGGGCAGCTTTCCGGGCAGTTCAATCTGGACGAACCCGAATAGCGGGCTGATCGGGGCTACTTGCCCTCTTCCGACTTCTCGGCGGGCAGCGAGTCGTCCGACGGGGTGGTCTGGATGTCGGGGTTGCTGATCTGGCCGAGGCGCTCGGTGAGCTCTCGCCACTGTTCTGCGCCGAGACTGCTGGCCTCGACCGTCCCGCCGGGAGCGTCAGCGCCAGCGACCGGGCTGTAGCCGAGGTGGAGGTGGTCGTCGTGGTCGCCCATCGCGAAGCCGGCGGCCTGCGGGTAGTCCATCAGGGTGATGACCTCGTCCGGGGCCATGATGCCCTGGAGGGACAGGAACTCCCGCGCCAGGCGGTCCGTGTTCGATCCGGGGCCCTGGGACGCCGAGGTCACTACTTCGCCGTTGATGATCGCGATGTCCGCGGCTGAACCGCGAGTGTGGTTCGAGACGTTGCCGGAAGTGGTGATCGAACTCTCGCGGCCACAGAGCATCGAGGTGATGCCGAGCGTGAATCCGCGCTCGGTGGCGAAAGCGAGGGCAGCGAGGACACGGCGGTCGATGCCGCCGTGGGCGACGTACTGACGGTTGCATTCGTCCATCGAGATGCCCGGGTCGGCGAGGACCCGTTTCTGGAGGGCAGCCTTGGAGAGAAGCAGGACACCGCCGACTCCGAGGCGCTCGGCGAAGCGGTCCTTGCCCTGAGCGTTGTAGATGTTGGTCTCGGCGAGCAGTCGCCAGCCGTCGAGGAACGGCTTCGGGTCGATCTGCGGAGTCTCTTCGCCACCCGGTTTGATCGAGAAGTTGATCGACTGGGTGCCGCCTTCGGCGAGCCGGCCGAGGACGGTGCCGGCGATGACGCGTGAACCCTTCTTCAGTTCTTCGAGCTTGACCGTGCCGGGTTTGAAGCGGAAGACGCCGGCCTTGGAGCCGTCGTAGATGACGTAGTCGCCGGGCTTGCCGTCGATGCCGCCGAGGCTGCTGGCGACCGGTGCGTTGATCTTGGTCGACTGTCCTTCGATCGTGGCCCGTTCGTGGTTGCTCGGGCGGAGGGGGTTGGCGTAGGTGCGGCCGCGCATGTCCTCGGTGTTCAGCATCCGCTCGGAAGCATCGGCCTGGGCGGTGAGGTCTTCCTGTTCGGCCCGGCGGTCCGCGGCCACGTCCATCGGTTCTTCGGGTGTTTCACCGGTCGAGGTGGAAGCGGCGGCACCGGCGGCCTGGGCGGCCGCAGCCTGCTCGGCGGCCTCCGGGTCGACCAGCACTTCGCTGATCGCCCTGTCCGATTCCCCCGAACCCTCTTCCTTTACCTGAGGGATAGACTCCTGCTCGGCAGCGATCGGTTTCTCGGTGGCCTTGGCGGTGCCCATTTCGAGTGAAGGATTCGGGGTCTTCTCCTGGGCTTCGACCGGAGCATCCTCGCTCGAGGGCTCCGTGCCACCGTTGTCCTCGTGCGCCGGCACCGGGTGGACCTCGGAAACCGAACCGAGACCGGCGTATGAATAGTCGTTGCCGTAAACGTCTTCGAGAACTACCGTTCCGGTCTGCTGGTCGATCGACGTGATGACTCCGTCGTTGACCGCGATGACCGGGGCGCCGCCCTCGGCCGAGATCGCGATCGAGGTACGGTCGGCGGACGAGCTGATGTTCTGCGATCCGCTGCCCTTCTTCCTTGCCTGCTCGGTCGAAACCTGACCTTCGTAGGAGGCCTCGGCGGCGACCGGGAAGCGGGCGCCCTCGGTCAGGCCGGTGAGGCTGCTGATCACCTCGGGCGGGATTGCGCTGTACACCTTGGCGTACTTGAGGATGAGCTGGACGTACCAGTCAGCGTGGTTGTAGGCGAAGATCGCTTCGTACGGATCCTCGGCGTACCCGAAGTCCTGAAGGTAGTTGCCGGCGGCGCAGATGGCGTCGACCGGGTTGTACGGATCCTTGACCTTGTCGCCGTTGGCGTCGACTCCCCACTCGGCCCATGATGCCGGCATGAACATCATCCAGCCCATGGCGCCCGCGGTCGAGTCGCCGAGGTTGGTCCCGAACGTGGTCTCGGCACGGTTGATCGACGCGAGGACCTGCCAGGGAATCCCGTACTCACTGCCGCAGGCCTGGTAGATCGGGAGGAGGAAGGGAGGGATCTCGAAGTTGTTGATGACGAAGTTCGGAACCTCCATCGACTTGAGAAGCTTCGCGTCGGCTGCAGAGCCGGTGTCGGGCGAGACGCCGCCGGAGAGGCTCGGATCTTCTTCTACGAATTTCGGCTCGCGGGCCGGGGTGCTCCCGCGATCGCCACCGTCCCCGTTGCCGGTCTGACCGCCGGGCGGGGTTACCGGTTCGACTCCGCCGGAACCACCGGTCGCGGGGGGTGTCACGGTGCCCGGTTCGGGTGTCGCGTCGGGCGGCACGGGCGCGGCGACGTTCTCCGCGGCCTGCTCCTCGGTCAGGTTGCTGGCGGCCGGTGTCGCACCCTCTTCAGGAGCAAGGACCATGACCCGGTTCGGGTCGGAAGCTGCGGCGGCAGTCGACGTCGCGGTCGAATTGCCAACTATCAAGCCGAAAAGGAGCAGGGAGAGGAATGCCGTGACAAACGCGGCCAAATGAATCCTGCGTGTCGACTCAGAGCCCTCTATCACCTGTTGTTCCCAACTAAAACAGACACGTCCGACACTCTCCCGCAGCGTCGTCGGGAAACCGTATCGCAGACGGGTTCAACGTAGCCCCGTCACATCCTGCCCGCGCCGGCTTCCGGCCGCTTGAATTACCATGTCGGACATGGATGACGACAGGGATGGAATCAGGGACCGGGTGCGTTCGAGTGGCGAGAAGGCGGCCGCAGACATCGCCCAGGCGCTGATCGGCAGCCCCGCGTTCGGCCAGGCGGTTTCCGCTGCCGTGGTCGCGAGGGATGCCGCCAACGACGCGCAGCGAGCCGCGATGGGAGCACTAAACGTGTCCTCGCAGGACGCCGCGGACCGTCTCGAACGCCGGCTTCGTGTGCTTTCGGACCGGCTCGAGGACACCGAGGACCGGCTCGACCGGGCTCTCGACGAACTTCGCAGCCTGAAAGGTGTAGTGAAGGACCTCGAGGGCGCCGCCCGGTCGCCGCTGGTCTCTTCGACCACGAAGAAGCGCAAGCCGGCTTCGAGGAAACCCGGGACTTCGAGCTGAAGGACCTGCCTAAGCCTCTAGTTGAGGGTTAGGTCAGGGGTGCGCTTCGAGTCTGGCGACGATCTTTCGGCCGAGCTCGATGATCGCCGGTTCGAGCTCCGCTTCGGTCGCCCTGGCCCCGGCTACGTCACCCGCGACGACCAGCACGGCCGCTGCCTCGACTCCGAGCCGCCGGCTGAACGAGAGCACCGCGGCAGTCTGGAGATCCCGGGCGGTCGAGCCGGGAACCGGGGCGGCGCCGTCCGGGTCGTACCGGCTGACGAAGTCGTGGCTCGAGACCGTCGCCCGCGGGGCGACGCCGTCGAGGTGGTCGAGCAGTTCGGCGTCCGGCAGCACCTCTCCACCGGACAGGCGGACCCCCGCGCCGTCGCGGGCCACCGCCGCTTCGACCAGGACTGCGGCGCCGGATGGCGGCCCGCCGGGCCCGGCGACACAGGTACCCAGGCGGACCAGGCGCCTCACACCCAGGCCGGCGAGGTCGCCGATGACCGCGACGGACCCGGGTCCGCCGGTCCCGGTCGACTGGACGGTCAGGCCGAGCCCGGATTCGGTTTCACCGGTGTAGCCCCAGAGTCCGCGGGACTGGTGGCTCATCTTCGGCTGGAGCGTGAGAGCCTGCGCCAGCGCGAAAGCCCGCCGGGGATCGCCAGTTATCAGGGCGTCGGGGGCGGGTCGCGAGATGGGTGTGAGGTGGGCTGGCATCAAGACGTGCGGGTGTGACGCGGAGGGCTTAGACTGAAAGCATGGCCGATAAGGAAGAAAAAGAGGGCGGACGTGGAATTCCCGACGGATTGAGGGAAGCGATCGAAGGGGCTTTTGCGGCGACCGAGAAGACCCGTGCACAGGCTCGCGGCCTGAGCGACAAGACGAAGGACCGGGCCCAAGGCCTGGCCGACGAGGTGTCGAAGCGCAGTTCCGATGCTCGCGGCACCCTCGAGGGACTGCGCCTCGTGAGTCGCGACGAGTTGCGCGACCTCGAACAGAAGATCGATGAACTTTCCAGTCGTGTAGCCAAATTAGAGGCGAAGCCTAAGCCTCAAGTTGACGGTTAGAAGTGGCTAGAGAAGGCCGGGTTGTAATCACCGGTGTTGCTACCTACTGGGGGGCCGAGTTGGCTCGTACCCTCGAGCGCACCCCGGGGGTCGGCCAGATCATCGGAATCGACACCACCGAGCCTGCCGTGGCCCTCGGCCGGACCGAATTCGTCGAAGCCGACATCCGTAACCCGGTAATCAGCCGTCTGCTGCCGTCACTCGAACCCGACGTCGTCGTCCATTGCGGGATCCTCTGGTACCCCGAAGAGGGCCGTCCGTCGCGCGCACTCCACGACATCAACGTGATCGGCACCCTCCAGCTGCTCTCGGCCTGCGAGAAGGTGGAGAAGCTGAAGGCCCTGGTGGTCCGGGGATCGGCCGCGATCTACGGCAGCTCGCCTTCGGCCCCGGCCTTCTTCACCGAAGACATGGCCCGCCGGTTCCCGCTCGAGACCCGGTTCCAGCGGGACATCGGGGAACTCGAGGGCTACTTCGACAACTTCGCCCGCCGGCATCCGTCGATCACCTGCTGCATGCTGCGTTTCCAGACCGAGGTCGGGGCCGGGCTGGACAATCCGCTGACCCGGTACCTGAGCCTTCCCGTTGTGCCGACGCAGATGGGCTGGGATCCGCGCCTCCAGCCGCTCCATGCGACCGACGCGACCGGCGCCCTGACCGCGGCCACGCTCAATCCAGTGCGCGGTGCGGTGAACGTGGCCCCGGACGGGGCGATCTCCCTGAGCCGTTTCCTGAGGCTGGCCGGCAAGCCTGCGGTCGGCATCCCGCCCGGCGTCTCGGGCCTGATGCTCAAGCGGCTCGGGTCCATGCTCGGCAGTGGCGACATGGAGAACGACGGCCAGCTGCTCCTGCGCTACGGCCGCGGCTGCGACAACCGCCGGCTGCGCGAAGACATCGGTTACGAACTCGCCTTCGATGCCGAAGGGGCGGCCCGCGACTTCGCCACCAAGAAGTCCGGACTCCAGGCGATCTTCCCGGCTCCCCATCCGGGGTCTCCGGTGAGGAGCGTGAGGTAGTGAGCAACGCCGAAATGGCCCTCGAGTGGGCTTCGGTCGTCCAGAGCTCGTCCGAGCGCCTCCTGCGCCGGGTGGCCGGCGAGTACCACGAAGACGAATGGGGCTTCGACGAGGAATTCGCCGAGGCCGCCTTCCCGATATTCGAGTTCCTCTACCGAAACTGGTGGCGGGTCCGGGTGAACGGGATCGAGAACGTGCCGGGTCACGGACGGGCCCTGATCGTGGGCAACCACGCGGGAGGGGTCTTCCCGTTCGACGCGACGATGATCGGGGCCGCGATCCAGAAGGAGCACCCCCTGCCGCGGTGGGCGCGTGCCCTGGTACTCAACTGGGCGTTCGACCTGCCGTTCGTCAGCTATTTCATCCGCCGGATCGGCGGGGTGGCCGCCAATCCCGCCAACCTGACCCGTCTGCTCGAGCAGGATCACCCGGTCATGGTCTTCCCCGAAGGGGCGAAAGGTTTCGGCAAGCCCTTCTCGGAGCGCTATCGCCTCCAGCGGTTCGGCCGCGGAGGCTTCGTCGAGGTCGCGCTCGAAACCGGATCGCCGATCGTGCCGGTTGCCGTGGTCGGGTCCGAGGAGATCTACCCGAAATTCGGCGAGTCCGAGGCTCTCGCCCGGATCACCGGAGCCCCGTACGTACCGATCACTCCGACCTTCCCCTGGCTCGGCCCCCTCGGCCTCCTGCCGTTGCCGTCCCGCTGGCGGATCGAATTCCTCGAGCCGATCGACCTTTCCGGGTACGGCCCGGGAGCCAGCGAAGACCGCTCGCTCGTATTCGACCTGTCCGAGCAGGTGAGGGAGACGATTCAGGAGGCTCTATATAAGGGGCTCGTCGCTCGGGGGCCGGCGTTCTTCTGAGAGCCAGGGATAACCCGACCGTCACGGTGCGGATTAGGTTAGGGTGTCCGAACTGATCCCAAGGTTCACCCAAGGCGTCTTTCTCGACCGAAGGTGTGACCGCTCCTTAATCGTCGAATCACGAAGGGAATTTCTTGATGAGCAGGTTTCTGAAGCGTGCCTCGCTGGCCGTGCCGTTTGCCGCCGTGGCTTTGATCGTCGGCTGTGGCAGCGACGACAGCGGCTCGGACTCCGAGTCGAGTGATACCGGTCTGACCGCGACCAAGTCGTACCTGACCGACCACAGCGCCGACCTGGTCGCCAACACCGCCAGGATCAAGGCTGCGGCCGACGCGTACTACGACCTGGCCGAGTCCTCCGGCTTCGACTACGCCAAGATGCTGAAGGCGAACTGCGAAGCGGTCGATTCTTCGCTGACCGGCGCCAAGGATGCCTTCGTCGCGGCCAACCCGAACTACGAGGAGATGGAAGGCATCGTCGCGGGCATCCCCAGGACCGCCCAGTACGACACCGACATGGACGCCGGCTCGGACGCGTCCGACCCCGAGAGCGCCGTCTCATTCAACCTGACTCTGCCGAACGGCGAGGTCATGAAGCAGCCTGGCAATCTCTTCTTCCTGCTGGAGACTTCGCTCTACGGCACGAACAAGGAGTTGGTCGTCAGGGGTGTCAAGCCTGACGTCAACTGTGACGGCAAGGTCGAATTCGGCGAAGGACTGCCGGACGCCAACATCCTGAAGGCTGCCGCCGACGAGATGGACAAGCAGGCCAACGACCTCGACGCCGACGCCCAGGAGATCGTGATCAACGACTCCGACGCCATGACCGCGATCACCGTCATGACGCCGACCATGAGCGAGTACTTCGAGCAGTGGAAGCTCTCCTCGTTCGTCGCCGGCGAAGGTAACCAGAAGGACGCGAGCTTCGTGGCGACATCGCGCCTTTCGGACATCGCTGACATCCTTACCGGCATAAACGTCACCTACGACGAGATCGAGCCGATGATCGCCGCAGACAACCCCGACCAGGCCGAGCAGACGTCCGCTGAGCTGAAGGACCTCCTCAAGCGTGCCGAGGACCTGCGCGACCGCGAGGCCGCCGGTGAGAAGTTCACGCCCGAGCAGGCCGACCAGCTCGGTGCCCAGATGCAGGCCCAGGCCGAGAAGATCGCCGGCCAGGTGACCCAGGCCGCGAAGGACACCGGCGTGGAGATCCAGGAGGGCTAGCCGAAGGTGCGTCTGGCAGAAGCGCAAAAGCCCTTTTCGGGCCGTAGCATTGCGACCGTCGCGACTTTGTTCGCGGCGGTCGTTGCTGCGTTCCTGCTTCCGCTGGCAAGCCGCGCCGACGCCGCCGCGCCGCAGGCCCCCTGGCAGCTCGAAGCCGGGATCGAAGAGGAGTTCTCGAACGCGACCACTGTCCTCACGCTCGGCGACGAGGTGCCAGCGACTTTCGCCGCGCCCTCGAAGCTCGTGGCCGGACCCCCCGCTGGCCAGCTCCGCCGGTTCGCGCCGCAGCAGTACAAAGCGCTGAAGGAGGCGCTGGCGGACGGCCGCGCCGCGGCACTGTCCCGGGACCAGCTCGCGCTGGCCACGGCCCAGGGGGACTCGCTGTCCGTGCTGCGCTTTGGTTCTTACAAAACGACCCTCGCCCTCACCGAAGCTGATGACGTCGACGGTGCCAAATCATGGCTGCTGGTCCGCGACTTCCGCCCGTCCACCAAGTTCTCCCAGCTGACCGTCGAAGCGGCCGACGCGCTGAAGAGCCTCGAAGAAGGCGACTCCTCACCCGCTGAGGCCGCCGCGCTGGTCAACAAGGACCTTCTCGACACCTACCAGGCGAGGGTGGACCTGGCCCTGATCGCCGCCGGCGAGGCCGCCGACAAGAAATTCTTCCCCCGCTTCGCCGACCAGGCTGCGCTCAGCGCCGGCTACTGGCAGATAATCCGCGCCCGGTACGTCGAAGACCGCGGCCAGGCCGAGGCGGAGAAGACCGACGCTTCCTTCACCGAAGTCAGGGACGCGGGCGTCAACAGCGACGCCTCCGGATTCAGGAAGTCCGCCGCCGAGATCAAGGGCGAACTCGAGGCTTTCGTCGCCTCGCCGCTCACCCTCGACGACAAGGTGCGCCGGGCCGCCCAGTTCGAGCGTTTCATCGACCTGGTCCCCGTCGAGTACGGGCGCGGCGTCGCCGACGGCCAGGTGACCCGCGACTTCGAGATCCAGGAGGCGATCGCTTTCGCCGACGGGGCCGAGCAGGCACTCAAGGACCTTTCGTCCGACCTGCTCAAGGAGGATCCGGCAGGGACCCGGCAGTTGCTGGCCCAGATCGACGAGATCCAGGTCGACCTGGCGAATGCGACCGAAGGCACCGAGGTCGTGGACGCGTCCGTGGTCGAGTCGCTCGCCGGTGAGGTGGGAGACGAAGCCGACAGCATGTTCCCGGACGACTGGAAGGGTTCGAGCGAAGACGCCGACTACGACCTGGTCGACATCAGCCTCGACCAGATGCTCAACGCGATCAATGCCGGCGACTACGAGATCGCCGAGCAGAACCGCCTTTCCGCTTACGCCTTCTTTGAGTTCGGCCCTGAGGTGAAGCTCCGCGGCTTCGATCCAGGGCTCTCGGTCGAGATCGAAGGAATGTTCTGGTACGGCGCCCGGGGCTTCGATGGCCTCGCGACCCAGATCGCGAACAAGGACAGCGGCCGCGAGGTCCAGCCGACCCTGATCGAACTCAAGTCGGCGATCGAAGACGCTCACGAGATCACCGGGTCCAACACCAGCTCCGGAACGGTAATCACCAATGCCGCGCTGATCGTCTTCCGCGAAGGTCTCGAGGCGATCCTGATCATCGCCGCGATCACGGCATCGATGATCGGGGTGCGGAGGCACCTGCGTAAGCCCGTCTACCGCGGTGCCCTGCTGGCCATCCCGGCAAGCATCGTCTCGTACGTGCTGATGGTGATGCTGCTCGGCTCGTTCGCCAAATACGGGGAGAAAGTAGAGGCGATCGTGGGCCTGATGGCGATCGCGGTGCTTCTCGTCGTCCTCAACTGGTTCTTCCACAAGGTCTACTGGACCGAATGGATCGCCACCCATCGCCGCCGCACCAAGGAAATCACCGCCGGGCTGGGCGCCGGTGCGGCCACCGGTGCTGCCACGGTCTTCGGGCTCTACGCCCTCGGCTTCGAGAGCGTGTTCCGCGAAGGCATGGAGACGGTCCTCTTCCTCCAGGCGCTGCAGCTCGCCGCCGGCACCGGACCGGTGCTGGTCGGAGTCGCGATCGGCCTGACCGCGATGGGCATCGTCGGCTTCCTCACGTTCAAGCTCGAGAGCAAGCTTCCGTACAAAAAACTGCTGATCGTCACCGGGGTCCTGATCGCCTTCGTCCTGTTCACCATGGTCGGCACGACCGTGCGGGTAATGCAGGGGGTCGGCTGGCTGCCGATCCACCCGATCGACGCCCAGTTCCCGCTCTGGATCGGCAACTGGCTCGGGATCTATCCCTCGTGGGAGACCCTCGCCGCCCAGGTAATCGCGATCACGTTCGTGATCGGGAGCTACTTCGCCGCCGGCTGGGTATCGAAACGGAAGCTGGCCAAGTCCAGAGCCGAATACGAAGCCTCTCTGCTCGAAGAAGACGGGCCCGCCGGGGCCGGAAGCAGCGGCAATGGCAACGGAAACGGCAACGCCCGGCCGCAGGTCAACGTGAACGGCGAAGGCGTCATCCCTCCAAATGGACAAAAGGCTTCCGAAGAAGCCGTGTCGGGCGTCACAGAAAAGCCCTGACCCTCATCCGGAGCTGAGAAGTTTCGGCTCTGCGTCTGGCTTTACGTTGTCATTACCAATCTGACAACTCGCACCGGCCCATTTCCTCCGACGGGCTAAAAGAACGTCCCTCCCGAAAACTTAGGTTTACGCGGTCAGCTATTCGCAAAACGACCGCGTGGGCACTGCTCGGCGGGTATAGGAGGAATTTCTCGTATGAGTCGTCTTACTTACAAAAAACTCGGCATAGCATCGCTGCTGGCGATGCTTGCCGCCC
>JBPPMI010000024.1:0-22004 GCA_051305975.1 Solirubrobacterales bacterium | reverse complement strand
GCCCATCTTCGAGAACTCGAACGTCGGCTCCGACCACCAGCAGCTCACGATGCAGCTCCTTCAGAGCGTCGCCCGCAAGTACGGGCTCGTCTGCCTGCTTCACGAGAAGCCGTTCGCCGGTATCAACGGTTCCGGCAAGCACAACAACTGGTCGATGGGCACCGACACCGGCCACAACCTGCTCGATCCCGGCGACACCCCGGCGGAGAACCTGAACTTCCTGTTCTTCTGTGCCGCCGTCATCCAGGCCGTCAACAAGCACCAGGGTCTCCTGCGTGCCGCAGTCGGCAACCTGGGACAGGACCACCGCCTCGGCGCAAACGAAGCTCCGCCCGCGATCATCTCGATCTTCCTGGGCGCAGAGCTGGAAAAGGTCTTCGAGACCCTCGCGGCCGACAACGGCGGCGATCCGAACACCCCGGATGCCACCCTCGACCTCGGTGCCGTGGCGCTGCCGCCGCTGCCGATGGACGGTGGCGACCGCAACCGGACATCGCCGTTCGCCTTCACCGGCAACCGCTTCGAGTTCCGTGCGGTGGGATCGAGCATGTCGCTCGCTTTCACCAACACGGTGCTCAACGCGATCACCGCGGAAGCGATCGACGAGCTTTCCGACAAGCTGGAAGCCCTGAACTCGGGCGACCTCGCGGCCGACGTGATCAGCGTGGTCAAGGAGAGCTACCTGGCAAACCGGCAGGTCTGCTTCGACGGTGACGGCTACTCGGATGAATGGCAAACCGAAGCCGCCGAACGTGGTCTCAAGAATCTCAAGACCACGGTTGACGCCCTGCCCGAAGTCATCTCGGAGACCACGGTCGAGACCTTCGACAAGTACAACGTCCTCTCCGAGCGCGAGCTCGAAGCGCGTTACGAGGTCTGGATCGAGCAGTACGCGATGGGCGCGAACATCGAGGCGGAAACCGCTTCGACCATCGCCCGGACCCTGCTCATCCCGGCGGCTCTCAAGCAGCTGGTGCTGGTCGAGAACTCCGGAGTCGACGCGCTCGACGCCGAGACCCGGACCCTGGCCAACGAGCTGATCGAGACGACCAAGGTCCTCGAAGGGGTCAACCTGTACCCGGAGGGACTCGAGGACGGTGACGGCCTCGAACTTGCCAAGTACGCCCGCGACAAGCAGCTGAGCGCGATGAACGAAGTCCGCGAAGTGGCAGACAAGCTGGAACGTGTCGTATCCGACGAGTTCTGGCCCCTCCCGAAGTACTCGGAGATGCTCTTCATCAAGTAGAAGAACCTCAAGTACGAGAAAGGGGCGTCCTCCGGGGCGCCCCTTTTGGTGCAGGTCGGTTGCGTGTTGTGGCGTGGGATGGGGGTGTTCCCGTCCTCACCGCAGGAGCTCCGGGCGGGAACACCCCACCCCACGTATTAACAGTGGACGGTCGACCAGCCCACAGGCAAAGCCGGGGACAGCCAGCGAGGGGTCAGCCAGTGCCACCCGGCGGGTCGTTGCCGATCCGGTCCATTTCTTTCTGGATCTGGTCCTCGTTCATGTTGTCTCCGTGGTAGAGGCGCCAGCCCTGCGGGATCAGTCCGAAGAGTCCCCATGCGGCGATCGGGAAGATCGGCCAGAAGAACCCGCGGTCGCTGATTGCCCAGATCAGGATCAGGAAGATGCTCACCCCCGCCCAGATCACCACCTGGTACCTGAACGCCTGTTTCGCCTTGAGGTTCTTGATCGCCTGGTCCCTGAGATCGCCGCTCGCTTCCATTGTGCCTTCCTCTCGGTTGCCGGTAGGGCGATTATCTCACCCCCCGCGATGACGTTCTGAGCCCTTTTCCGGTTAGTCGTATGATCGCGACATGCCGGAACGTGTATTGGCGGATCTCACTGTCACCGTCGATGAATTGCGCGCGGCGGCACTCGAGCTCATGCCTGGGACTTCGGTGTTCGTGTTCGACCACGACCTGCGTCTGCGGCTGGCCGACGGAGGCGCCATGCGGGTCAATGGTTACGACCCGGAACAGCTCACCGGAAGCCTTCTCCAGGACGCAGTTCCGGAATCCGCGTACGTCAAGCTCGAACCGGAATACCGGGCGACCCTGGAAGGTGAGTCCCGTGATTTCCTCTATCTCTCGGATGACGAAACGCGCTGGTACAGGGTCCAGACGAAGCCCATCAGGTCCGATGGTGAAGTGGTCGGCGGCATCGTGTTCACCGTTGACGTCTCCGACATGGAGCAGACCCGAAGTGACCTGAAGCAGGCCAACGAGCAGTTCAAGGTTGCCTTCGACAAAGCTCCTATCGGGATGGCGCTCGTGGATCTCGACGGGTCATGGCTCAAGGTGAACTCCGCGCTCTGCAAAATCACCGGGTACTCCGTCGAAGATTTCCAGGGGCAGCGATTCGCCGACATCACCCACCCCAACGACCTCGAAGAAGACCTCGAAAACGCGAGTCGTCTGCTCGCGGGGGAGCAGACGACTTACACGATGGAGAAGCGGTACATCAAGAAGGATGGCCGCCTGGTCTGGGTCGAACTGAACGGTTCCCTGGTCCGCGACGACCAGGGTGAGCCCCTTCACTTCATCGCGCAGATTCAGGATATTTCGGTTCGCAAGTCCCTCGAGGATCAGCTTCGCCAGACCGCACTCGAGGACGCCCTGACCGGACTCGCCAACCGTCGTTCGTTCGAGGACCAGATGGAACGGCAATACGATCGCTGCCGCCGGCACGGGGAAGAAGCCGTGCTCTTCATGATCGACATCGACAACCTCAAACAGGTCAACGACCGGCATGGGCACGCTGCCGGGGACAACCTGCTTCGTTTCGTTGCGGAGAGTCTGGTCCGGAACGCGAGGAAACACGACGTGGTGGCCCGGTTGGGAGGGGACGAGTTCGCAATGCTGAAGATCGTGGTTGAACCTGACAACGCCGCCAAGCTGGCCCAGAAGACGGCCGCAATCCTGGACGATCTCTCTATGGAATTCGGCGGCACTTCGATCAGTTGCGGGGCGAGCGTCGGATGGGCGGCCCTGACCAAAGCCACCGACATCGATTCAGCCATGACCGAAGCGGATCGATCGATGTACGAATCCAAACGCCGGCGCAAAGGGCTCTGAGAAGCGTCGACGGAGGTCAGGCGGCGGCTGTGACCGGCCTCAACTCCGCGGCACAGGATCAGGACCGGACGACGACGACCCGATTGATGCTGGCGAAGTTGTAGACCCGCTTGGCTTCCGGTGTCGGGACCCGGACGCAGCCATGTGAGGCCGGGTACGGGGGCACATCCGGGTATTCGTGGAAGGCGATGCCGTTATTGAAATACGAGGCGAACGGCAGCCAGGTGCTGAAGGGCACCGACCACGACATGAGTTCCTTGCGGAAGACCCGGTACCGCCCGGTCGGAGTCTCGGTGCCGGGAGCGCCACCGGAAACGTGGATCGCGCGCTTGGTCCGGCCGTTCTTGACCAGCAGCAGCACGCCCTTGCCGATGTGGACCTCCATCAGGCGTTTCGGACTCTTCGCCGAGGGCTTCGGCCGCTTCGCGGTCCTGAGTGCCGCCCGGGTCTGCGGACCGGCATCGCCGTCGCGGGTCAGTCCCTCCCACGCCTGGAAGGCCATCACTGCCTGCTCGGTCTGGTAGCCGGCCACCCCGTCCACACCACTCGGGGGCAGGTAACCGAGCGCTGCGAGCTTGCGCTGGAGCGACGAGGCGCCTCCGGGTTCGGCTCCGCCCCCGCTCCTAACCTTCGGCGTCGAGGGCACCTCTGGGGGCCTGGAGTAGTCGGCCCTCTCCTGCTCGACCCTGGGAGCGATGCCGCCGGATCGAGGGGCGGGCGCCTGGACGGTCACACCGCCTGACCGGACCTTGACCGAGTCGACCTGCTCGAAGGATGTCAACGTGTAGGTGACCTGCCCGAGTCGGCCGGTGACTTCGTCGTCTTCGGCCTCGGTGCGTTCCGCGGCCTTCGCCGGGATGTCTTCGAGGAACTCCTCCGAGAGATCGACCGTTGCGTCGCCCGCCTGGTCGACCCTGACCCGCTCCACTTTCGTGTCGGGGGGAATCAGGGTCTCGATGTCCTCCTCGGCGGCGGCTTTCGGATCGATTTCCTCCGGTCCCTCGACCAGGAGTTCCGCGCCTTCGCGAGGGGTCGATCCCGGTCCCCCCGGCTGGTGTTCGAGTGGCCTGAACTGCTCGCCCGCCATGAAATACAACTGCAGGTCCGCCTGGGCGGCAGGGCCATCACCGGCCGGGTCCGAGTTCCCGGAATCGTCGTCCGACGATCCGCACCCGGCGAGGACCAAGGCGCTGAACACGGCAAGGGCGGCGAGACGACGAGTAGTCACCGCTCCACCCTACGCGACCATTTAGGATCGGCACATGAAGATGCGAGCGGCGGTTCTGGAGGAGTTCGGTCAACCACTCGTGGTCCAGGAGGTAGATCTCGCCGAGCCGAAATCGGGCGAGGTGCTGGTTCGCCTCGAGGCCTGCGGCGTCTGTCACACGGACATGTACACCGCGTCCGGGGCCGATCCATCCGGCTATTCCCCGACCGTGCTCGGGCACGAAGGCGCCGGTGTGGTGGAAGCGGTCGGCCCCGACGTCAACTCGGTGTCAACGGGAGACCACGTCGTGACCCTCTTCTCCCCGCAGTGCCGCGAGTGCGTCCATTGCGTGGACGACCGCACCAACCTCTGCATGGCGATCCGGGCCGAGCAGAACCAGGGCCACCTCCCGGACGGAACGACCCGCATCTCCCGGGACGGCGAGGAGATCCGCAGCTTCATGGGCACTTCGACCTTCGCCGAGTACACGGTGATCCCCGAAATCGCACTCGCCAAGGTGAACCCCGAAGCGCCACTCGACCGCGCCTGCCTCTTCGCCTGCGGCCTCTCGACCGGCCTCGGCGCGGCGATGTACACCGCCAAGGTCACGCCGGGATCGACCTGCGTGGTCTTCGGCGCCGGCATGGTCGGCCTCGGAGCGGTTGCCGGCTGCCGCCTCCAGGGCGCCGAGCGCATCGTCTGCGTGGACCTCGCCGACGAACGACTCGAGATGGCCGCCGCCCAGGGAGCGACCGACCTGTTGAAAGGCGACGAGAACACCGTCCAGCGAATCCTCGACATGACCGGCGGTTACGGCGCCGACTTCACTTTCGAAGCGACCGGCCTGGTCAAGGTGATGGAGCAGGCCGTCGAGTCAGCCCGTATGGCCTGGGGCCTCTGCACGGTTGCCGGGGTCGCCGGCAAGGGCGAGACCCTCGACGTGATCCCCCGCTGGCTGATCCAGGGGCGCCGCATCGCCGGATCATCATTCGGCGGAGTCAAGGGTCGTGACCAGGTTCCGGAGCTGGTCGAGCTCTACATGGACGGCAAGCTGGACGTCGATCCTTTCCTCTCCCATGACCTGACCCTGGACGAAGTCAACCGCGGATTCGACCTGATGGAAGACCAGGACGGCATCCGCAGCGTCATCCACTTCAACTAAAGGACCCAAATGATTCTGCAGCGCGTAGAAAAACAGGCCGACTGGCTCTCGAATGCGTATCTCGTGACCGACGAAGACAGCGGTGCCACCGTGCTGATCGACGGCAACGGCGTGATCGAACCCCTGCTCGAACGGGTGGACCGGGAGAACCTCGACCTGACCCACATCCTGCTCACCCACGATCACTGGGACCACGTCGTCGGACTGGGCGAGCTGGCGAGGGAACGGGGCATCCCGATCCTCGCCCACGAGATCACGGCCGAGCGGGTCGATTTCGACATCGACCAGATCCTGAAAGACGGCGACGTCGTCGAGACCGGCGGTCTTACAATCGAGGCGATCTTCACCCCGGGCCATGCGGCCGGGCACTTCGCGTTCCTGATCAACGGCACCGATGTCATCACCGCCGACGTGATCTTCAAGGGGACCGTCGGCGGCACCATGGCACCGGGCGCCACCGGCTTCGAGGACCTCAAGCACTCGATAATGGAGCGGCTGATGACCCTGCCGCCGGAGACCAGGATCCATCCCGGCCACAAAGAGCCGAGCACGGTCGCCGACGAGTGGAAGAACAACCCGTTCGTCCGGATCTGGCGCGGCCTCGACGAAGAGGGCACCGAAACCTGCGAGGTCAACCAGAAGGGTGTAGCGACACTGGTCCTGTGGGCTCCCGACTACGACGGGACGAACAAGGCCTGGGTCAGGTTCCCCGACGGCACCGACAACATCACCGGTGGCTCTCAGGTCACCCGCTAGGCCTGCGGGGCCGAGACCGACATGTGCAACGCGCACTTCCCGAAAGGAACCTCGTCCTTAGAGGCGGGCACCGCGACGCTCGGCCAGCAGGCCGAGACCCAGGAGCAGGATCAGACCGAGGCTCATACCCGCCTCGGTCGAAACCCCCAGAGCACCGCTCTTCCCCGGGGTTTCCGGCACCGCTTCGGTGACTGCCTCACCCGCTGACATCGTCGCAGCCGGAGAAGCAGAGGCGACCAGCTGGCCGGACACTTCGACCAGGCCGTCGTCTACCGGGACCGATTTCTGCTCGGGCGCCGGGCTGCGTCCCGGAGATGGCGCGGCGCCGCCCGAAGGTGAACCACTGCCGCCGGTGCCGGAACCGCCCGACCCCTCGGAGCCGTACCCGCCCGATCCGTAACCGCCGTAACCGCCGGTCGTGCTGGACGCGTCGGGAGTCGAGTCCTCCGGCTTCGGCTCCTTGTCCTTCCGCTTCGGCTTCTTCACCTTGCCGATGGTGATCGAGGAGAAATCCTGGGCGGAGCGAAGTCCGGGGCTGGATACCGCGACGGTGACGATGAACTGCTTGTCCTTGCCCCGGAAGACGTGCGAGATCTTGCCGCTGTCGGTGATCGTCGTCGCACCGTCGCCGAAAGCCCAGTCGTACTCGACCGCCTTGCCGGAATCGTTGGAGACGGTCGCTGTGAAAGCGACCCGGTCGCCCGACTCGATCTCTTCGTGGGCGGGCGAAAGCGAGACCGCCAGGGTCTGCACCTTCGACGGGTCGAAGATCTTCGGGTTGCGCTGCTCGAACGCGACCGGAGCGGATCTTCCCGGGATCAGGAGATTCGTCCAGCCGTCCTGGCCCACGAAGAAGCGAGCGAGCTGGTTCCCGGGCGAGTCGCGGACCTCGTCGCCCGTATACCTGAGCGTCCGGCTGCCGTCGCCGGCCGGATACGCGATTTCGAACTTCGGCAAGGTGGCGAGACCGACTTCCGCTGACCGGGAGTCCGCTTCCTGCAGGATCTCGAGGAGGGTGAACGCCTTGACCACGGTCCCTTCCGCGCTGACCGGCGACCCGCCGCGAAGGGTGTTCAGGTCAACCTCGACCGGGTCCCCCTGCCACGCCAGTCCGTCGACCTCGACCTTGCCCGGGGCGGCGGCCGCGTTCGCCTGTCCCGCACCGAAGAACACGAGCATCGCCAGACACGAAACGGCGAGCAGGAACGCGCGGTTGAGGGTCGCGATCATTCGGTGGTCACCGAGATCGTCATCGATCCGAATTCCGCGCCCGGCAGGTAGAAGTCGGCGAAGATCCCGGCCGAGCCTTCCGGTACGAACCCGGGAACCCGCGTGTAGGTGGTGGTCTTGCCCACCGTCTGCACGCTCTCGGCCTGACTCAGTCGCAGGCCGACCATCACCGCACGAGAGTCCAGGAAGGCGGTGCCGTCGGTTCCGCTGACCCGGAAGATCAACCGGGAGAGGTCACCGTTCAGTTCAACCTCGGGGTTGCTCACCACGAAGTTGATCGTATTCTGGCAGTGGCGGAAATGGACACCACCGGTACCGTTGACCACGGTCGTCGCCGAAGCGGCGTCGGACCAGCCGCCCGAGAACGGGAAGCTGAACGAATAGACGAGTTGCGGGTCACCGGGCTCGCCTTCGGGCGTTCCGGGGACGGCGCCGTCGACGGCGTTGGCGCCGTCACCGCTGCTGACGTACCGGATGAACGAGTCCCTGACCCGCCAGTCGATAGTCGCGGTGGTGAGACCGACCGCACCCGGCGGACGGTTCAGCACCGGTGGCTCCTCGGGCGTCTCGGCCTCGGGGTCGGCCGGCGGGGTGGTCACCCGGTAGAGCGCGTAGAGGTCGAGGGTCCCCCACACCGCGCCCGCCTTCAGTGCGTTCGTCTTCCGTATACCGAAACGCTTGCGGAGCACCCGGGAGGCGGCGGCCGACAGGCGGGCGGAACCGGCCTGGACATAGAGCTCGCCGGTCGACGTTCTCTTCCTGACCTTCGCTTTCTTCACGTTGAAGAGCCGTTTGTTGCCGCCGGCGAAGCGGGCGTTGACGAACACCCGGCCGTCGGGCTTCACCACGGTGGTGAGTGACCGGAACCCGATCCGGCGCTTGCCCTTGCCCACCAGCCTCAGGCCGCCGCCGGCCCTGACCCTGGAGAGCGAATCGCCGTAGTGGACGGCCGCCACCGGGAACGACGGGCGACCGGTGGAGCTGCTGGCCGGGACGAGCAGACGCTGTCTTGCTCCGACCCGCTCCAGGGTCTTCTTCACCTTGCCGCTCGCAACCAGGTTCGCTTCGCCGCCGATCTCGACTATCGATTCCGGTTTCACCGGGTCCGGTCCCGGATCGACCGGGACACAGGGCTCGAGGTCGGCCGCGCCGGCGACAGGCGGCACCCAGAGAAATACCGCAACGAACATCGTTGCAAACACCGCCAGGACCGGTCCGAAACCGACCGGTCCTGGAGTTGCCGCAGCGGCGGCGCGGTGTTCGATGCGGGTACTGATGGCTACTCCGGTACCACCACACTGACGGTGAGGCCCTGAAAGGCCGCGCCCTCAACGTACGTTGCGGCCGACAGGGGATTCAAGACGTCCTGTCCGTCGGCAGTGAGAGTGACGGGGCCGACCGCCGGAGTACCGGCCGGATCGGCCAGGGTCCAGCTGATGGTCTGGTTGCCGGTGCCGGGTACCTTGCTCACGGTGGCACCGGCCGAGTCGAACTTGACCAGGTCGACCCGGGCACGGATCCACTGAGGGCCGACACGAGTGGCGACTCCCGCGGTGACCCGGGAGTTGGCACCATCGATCACGACGGACGGGTCGGAGATGACCGTGCCGTAACCGTGGGCCGTCTGGCACAGGCCGACCGAACCAGATCCATGGAGGACCAGACTATCGTCGGCATCACCGGCAGCACCGGCGTCATACGACGCGGCACTCGAGGGCCAGGTGAAGAACTTGCCGGCACCGGCCATGGTGACCGGATCACTCCTGGTCGCGCCTCCCGAGACGTTGAACTGGCCTCCGGGGGAGCTCATGGTGCCGCGCAGACCAGAGCGGATGCCCCAGTCCAGACGTCCACCGGTTGCGGTCACTGGGGTGGCGAGAGCCGGCAGAGCAGCCGGCCTCCCCGGCGTGTCGGGGTAGGCAGCCATGCCCGCGGTCTGGGTGAGCGTGCATGAGGCGGGCAGCGGGAAGCCGGAACCTTCGGCCACGTTCACACCGACGGTGATCGGGTCGAGGGAGACCCCCGCAGCGTAGCCGGGGATCAGACCCGCGGCTTCCGTCGACAGAGCCGTCGGAATGCTGTTCCAGGTGATCTCGGCGCCACTCTTGTTGTAGGTCGCCTGGGCAGCGTCGAGGTCGAGGTCAGCCAGGTCGATGCGCTGGCTCGGCGTCCATACGCCGCTCAGATTGGTGTCGATGTCGACAACGAGGCGGGAGTTGTCGCCGTCGATCACGACGGTGGGATTGGAAAGGGCGACGCGGAAACCGTGGCCGGTACCGCAGAAGAGCGCGGTGCCGGTCCCGCTGATGATCGCCTTGTCGTCGGCCGGATCGTCATTGCCGTTGTCGCTGAACGAGCCGTCAGCGACGCTGAAAGTGAAACCGGCAGTGGGGCTCGGGCTCTCCCTCGTCGCACCGTCCAGGGCATGCAGGCTGCCCCCGGCGACGAAGTTGATGTAGCTCCGGAAGCTGCTCTTGAATCCCCAGCCGAAAGTGGCCGGTCCGGTGGAGTTCTGGGAGTCGGTCAGCACCGGGAGCGCGGCCGGCGCAGGAGCGCTCCCGGCAACTTCACTGGTTGCGGCGACACTGCACCGGGCCAGGTACGGATCGATGATCTCGGGGTCGGTCGGGCCGGTGGGCGACGTGGGACCGGTGGGTCCGGTCGGCGAGGTCGGGCCGGTGGGTCCCGTCGGGCCGTCCTCCGTGACTTTGCCATTGAAGGCGAACGTTCCCACCTTCGCAGCGGAGAGACGCTTGAGCTTCAGGCCCTCCCGTAGGGATTTCGCCGCGACCCTGGTCAGGGTGAGCTTCGAAGGCTTCAGGTTCACCGACCTGGCGCCCGCATCGATGCGGGCGGCCCCTCGCACGCTGAAGAGGTTGACCGCCTTGCCGCGCAGCTTGCCGCGGATCACGGTGCTGCCTGCGCCTACGGTCGCGGTCAATCCTCTGACTTCGACCTTTCGCTTGCCGACCCGGAAGCGGATACCGCCGCCGAGCTTCGACTGGGCGCTGGCGAAAACGGAAAGCGTCTTGACCGGAGCGCTCACCCGGAAGTTCCTGCTGGCCTTCCTGCCCTTCGCCGGGGCGATCGCGATGACCTTGCCCCGTCTACCGGTGAGGGTTTTGGCGGCTTGACCGGTGCCGATGTTGAAGGTGGCGGTGCCAGTGGTGACGGCGGCATCGGCACTGGCCGATCCGAACGTGACCAGGACAATCGCTGCTGCCGCGAAGAACGCGACAACCGGACGGGTGCCGCTAGCGGCGAAGGGGGAACTCATGCTTGTGAAACTCCTTGAGGGAAGGTAATCGAACGAATTAGGTGAACCTTACATAATTCACACTAACAAGATAGGGATTAGGTCTGCGTTGCGGGGCGTTTCAGTTGTCCGAGTGGCGATTGCGACGATCGAGCCACTCCACATGGAGCGCCGAGCGGCCCTCGTGCTGCACGAGTTCCGCTTCGACCTGCCAGACCTGACTGATCAACTGAGGTGTCAACACCGCTTCGGGCACTCCGTTTGCGGTCGAGCGTCCTTCGGAGATCACCAGGACCCGGTCACTGATCGCCGCGGCGAGGGCGAGGTCGTGGACGATGAGGACGACGCCCAGTCCGCTGTCGACCAGTTCCCGCAGCAGCTCCGAGACCGCAGCGGTCGCCCCCAGGTCCAGCTGTGCCGTCGGCTCGTCGGCAATCAGGACCGGAGCACCCTGGGCCAGGCCGATCGCGATCTGGACCCGCTGCATCTCTCCGCCGGAAAGGGTGTTCAGCTGACGATCCTCGAAACCGGTCATCCGGGCCCGGGCGAGCGAAGCGCCGATCTCTTCCCGGTCCTCCCGGGTGAATGACTGAAACGGCTTGAGGTGGGAGGACCGGCCGATCGAGACCGCATCGAGCACCGAGACCCCATTCGGCACCTGGGCCCGCTGCGGCACGAAGGCGCGGAGCTTCGCGAGGTCACGCCCCCGGAGGGTCCCGATGTCCTGACCGGACCACCGAATCGAACCTCCGCTCGGCTTGCGAAGGCCGCAGATCGCCCGGGCGAAAGTCGACTTGCCGGCCCCGTTCGGGCCGACCACAGCCAGCAGTTCGCCTTTCTCGAGGGTGAGGTCCGCCCCCTTGAGGATCGGCTTTCCCCCGATCTCCACCTCGACTCCCCGGGCCTCGATCAGGGGCGCCAGCGGGTCTGCGGTCATTTCCCGTTTCGCCATCAGACGGCTTTCCTGAGGAGCCAGAGGAACACCGGAACGCCGAGCAGCACGAGAAAGGGACCGACCGGCATCTCGATCGGCGCCCGGACCGTCCGGGCGAGGGTGTCGGCCGATGCCAGCAGCACCGCGCCGCCGAGCGCCGACACCGGAACGACGAACGTGTGGTTGTTGGTCCCGCCGGCCATCCGGACGACGTGCGGGACTACCAGCCCGACGAAAGCGAGCAGCCCGGCCACCGCTGCTGCGGCCGAGGCGAGGACCGCAGCGGCCACCGCGGCAGCCAGACGGATCAGCCGAGGCTTCGAGCCGAGCGAAGCGGCCACGTCGTCACCCAGCATCAGCCGGTCGAGTGGCCTGATCAGGAAAACCGTGAGCACGGACCCGACCGCGAAGTAGGGCCAGACCGTCTCAAGGGTCGACCACCCGGTGGTGGTGAGTCCCCCGACCAGGAAGAAGATCCCCGACGGGACCCTCTCGGGGTAGGCGGCCATCAGCGCCGCTGTCCCCGCCGAGAAGAGCGAGGCGATCGCTATGCCGGCGAGGATCACGCGGCCGATCCCGCCCCCGGTCGTCCCCGAGAACCCTATGATCATGACCAGACCGGCAGCCAGCAGGCCGAAGAAGAGAGCACTGACGGGAAGCAGGTTGATCGACTCCGGGTAGAGCAGGATGACCAGCATCGCGCCGAAACCGGCACCGCCGGTCACGCCGATCACGTCGGGTGAAGCGAGAGGGTTGCCGAGGGCACCCTGGAGCAGTGCCCCCGCCACGCCGAGTGCCGCCCCGACCAGCAGCGCCTCGACCGTCCGGGGCAGCCGCAGGACTTCGATTATCCGGGTGTCCGGACCGGGCGCATTCTGCCCGGTGAGAACGTCGATCACCACATGCAGCGGGATCTTCACCGCACCCAGAGCGAGTGACGCCGCCACCGCTGCCGCGAGGGCAGCGAGCAGGAAAACGACTATCGCGGTCCGGCGCACTCCCCGCCGCCTGCTACCTGTTGAACAGGTACTGGTTGCGGACCTTGCGGATGACCTTGCCCGGGTTGACCCCGGCCTGGAGCAAGGCGTTGTCATCGGAAATGAAGAGGCGGTTCGTGGTCACGGCCGTGGTCTGGCTCCAGGCAGGATTCGTCCTCATGTAGTCCTTGAGCCCGGCGATGTCGCCCTTGACCGCATGGGGCACGGCGATGATCACTTCCGGGTCCTCGGCAATCACCACTTCGTCGGAGATCCGCGCGAACCCGCTGGAGTTCGTGGCGCCACCGGTCAGCAGATTGCCACCGGCGATCAAAGTGATCTGGCCACCCCAGCTGTTCGGAAGGAGGGTGAAAGGAGTGCGTCCGACACCGAGAATGACCATGACCTTCGGGCGGCTGGTGCCCTTGTAACGAGCGCTTTGGACACCGCGCTTCATCCTGTTGATCTGGCGGTTCACCGACTTCTTCTTCGTGCCGAGTGCCTTGCCGACGGTGCGGAATCCCCGGGACACCTGGGCGATGCTCTTCGGATCGGCCTGCTTGACCCTCATCCCGAGTGATCTCATCGCCGGAGTGCCCTTGGCCCACTGCGGAGAGGTGAAGACGAGCTTCGGGCCGTACCGGGCGAGCTGCTCCAGGTTGGGACCGTTCGGGTGGGTCAGGGTCAGCTGTCCGATCTTCCCCCGGCGGATGCCGTTCTGGATGAACGGGGAATATTCCGCGGTCGTGTCGGAGGTATTCAGGACTTCGCCGACCGCCCTGGGCGAAGCGCCGTACTGACCCATCGCGTCAGCCGCGAACGGCGTCAAGGCGACGATCTTGCCCGGAGGGGTCCTCGCAACGGCAGGCGCGGCCAGGCAGAGCGCCACCAATGACGAGATGATGATGGTCATGGCTGCAGCGGGCAGGCCGGGGCGGATCGAAACGAGGGCTGGCGGGAACGTCATTGCGGAACTGAACTCCTTTGAGGGGTAGCCGAAACTGGGAGGATCAGGATCTGCGCCTGTAATTCCCACGTCTTTGGTCGGGATAGGGTAGCCTAATTCGCTGTTAGACCCGCCAGACCCCGTTGAATCTTCCCGAAAGTGAGACACCGGTGAGCCAGACTTCCGCAGTTGGAGACCACGACCTTCCTGAAGGCATGCCGATGCCGGCGATTCCGCCGCTGGCCTTCAACGGCACCCGCCGCTCGCCCGCCGAAGAAGCCCGCACCCTGGTCGCGGCAACCAATTCCGGCACCCTTGCAACCCTCAGCCATGACGGCACCCCCTGGGCCTCCCTGGTCACCTTCGGCACGCTCCCCGGTGGGGCCCCCGTGCTCTGCCTCTCGAGGCTCGCCGAGCACGCCCGTAACCTCGAGGAGAACCGCCAGGCATCACTGATGGTCGCCGACAAGAGCCACACCGGTGAACCGCTCGCCGGTGGCCGCGTGACCCTCGCCGGCAAAGTTGTCCGCTCGGATGAGCTCTCGGACGAGAAGTCCGCCCGCGAGGCGCATCTCGACGCCGTGCCGAGTGCCGCCATGTACGCCGACTTCAATGACTTCACCTTCTGGATCCTCGAAGTGGAGCGGGTCCGCTGGGTTGGTGGCTACGGGCGCATGGACTCGGCCGACGCCGCCTCCTACACCGAGGCCGAGCCGGACCCGGTTCAGCCCCAGGCAGCCGACGCGGTCGCTCACCTGAACTTCGACCACCCTGACGCCCTGCTGATCATGGCCCAGGCTTTCGGCCAGTACCCGGACGCCACCGAAGCGAAGTGCACCCGAGCCGATCGTTACGGCCTGGACCTCGCACTGGTCACCCCGGAAGGGAAGAAGGCCACCCGGGTCAGTTTCACGGAGTCGATCAGCTCACCCGGCGGACTACGGGCCGCCACGGTCGACCTGGCCCGCCGGTCGCGCAAGGCACTCCAGGGCTGACCTGCCGGATCAGGGACGCATCTCGTAGCCGCCGGCGAGCGCGCGGGTCTTCTCCCACACGGCGTTGAAGCGGTCCTGGTCCACCACCGGCCTTGTGATCGCACCGCGGGCCCAGTCCTGCTGCGCCTCGGTCGCTGAAGTCTTGCCGTGGAGCTCGGCCGCATAGGCCGAGAAGTCACGGATCAGGACATCGAAGATCTGGTCGAGCGTGTCGTGCGGCAGACCGATGAACGCCGCCTGTTCGCAGATCAGTTGGCCGTACGGGATCAGCGTGAAAATCTCGCCGAGCGTCAGCAGGTAGTCGAGGTCCTTCTGCTGGGCTTCGTCAGGCCCGGCGTCGACCAGGAACTGCTTGAACGACTCGGCCTTCTCGACGAAGAGCGCGACGTTCGGGACCTCAGAGAATGGTGCGAAAGCGTCCTGCCACGGGCTGAAGCGGATCTTCCCGAGGCCCCGCGCCGGACCCTGACGGAACAGGAACTCGTCGTCGCCGGGTTCGAGTGCCCGCTCGGGCGGCGTCAGGTCGGGGTCGGCGTTGAACAGGTACGAACCCATGAACTTCAGGACGAGCGCCATGTTCACGTGGACCGTGCCTTCGAGTTTCGGCAGGGCGCGGATGTCGCGGGCCGCCATCTCGAAC
This sequence comes from Solirubrobacterales bacterium, assembly GCA_051305975.1. Lineage (GTDB taxonomy): Bacteria > Actinomycetota > Thermoleophilia > Solirubrobacterales > 70-9 > 67-14. Next base: position 6,823 of record JBPPMI010000024.1, on the reverse strand, counting down.
CACATGTCCCGCTCGAATCCCTTGGCGGCGATGACGTCCCAGAGCAGGTCGACCACGCGCTCGCCTTCGGTCGTCACCTTCATCTTGGTGAGCGGGTTGAAGAGCAGGTACCGCCGATCTTCGAGTGAAGCGGTGCGGAAGTAGTCGATCGAGCGGTTGGCGAAGAGCTTCATCGCGACCAGGCGCGCGAAGGCGTCGGTGAACACCTGGCTGACGTGCGGGAAGTCGGTGACCTTCATTCCGTAGAGGACTCGCGAGTCGGCGTGGGTGATCGCCTCCCAGAAAGCGTGCTCGCAGATTCCGATCGAAGCGAAGCCGAGATTGAACTTGCCGATGTTGACAGTGTTCAGGGCGGCGTCGAAAGCGCCCGGGCCCGTATGCAGGACGTCTGCGGACTCGACCGGATACGCGTCCAGGTTGAACTGCGAGACGTAACTCTGCGAGTTGACGACGTTCTTCACGAGCTCGTAGTTCGAGTGCTGGGAGTTGGCGGCGAAGAAGGCGTAACCCTCGGCCCCATCGATTCCGTCGACCCGGCCGAAGACAGACACCATCGCCGCTTCGTTGCCGTTGCCGATGTAGTACTTGCCGCCGGTCGCGGTGTAGGTCTCCCCCGCCCCGTCGTCGCCTGCCGGCCGGAGGACCATGTCGGTCGAATAGATGTCGGCACCGTGCTCGCGCTCGGAGAGGCCGAACGCGAAGATCGAACCCTTCTCCAGTTCGTCGGCGGCCTTCTTCCTCGCCCCTTCGTTCGCGGACTGGAAGATCGGGCCGAGCCCCAGGATCGAGACCTGCCACGTGTACCAGTACGGGAGGCCATAGAACGCGGAGAGCTCGTTGAACGCGCAGATCCGCTGGGTGTCCCAGCGCTTCTCCGGGTCACCTTCGCCATCACGGGCGGGAGTCAGGAAGCTCGAGAAGATGCCGAGGTCCCGCTGCATCTCCAGGAAGTCCGAGTACCAGACCTGTTCGCGGTCATGGTCCTTCAGCGTCTTCTTGCCACGGTTCTCGAACCACTCGATCATGTCTTTCAGCCGGGCCTGGTCGGCCGGGTCGAGGTGATCGGCCGAATAGGAGTTCGGGTTGAGGATCAGGCCGTCACCCGGTGTGCCGGGGGCGATCGTCTGGGCAGTGGCTTCGGGACTCGCGGAAGGCTCCATGTGCGGAGCATATTCCGACAGGCTCAAGTCTTGAACCGGGCGGCCTCCTCGGATCCTCCGGTCGCGTTGCCGGCACTGAGACCCGGTGGTTATTTTCCTCCGGCTGCGCTCCGGTACCTGGCCACCGCCAGCGGCGCGAAGATCGCCAGGATCACCAAGGACCAGACGAAGCCGCCCCAGATGCTGTTGCCCGCCGGGGCGCCGAGCCACAGGGCTCGCATCGCGTCGACCACCACTGTGAACGGATTCACCTGCGCGAACCACTCGAGCGCTCCCGGCATCGAATCGACCGGCACGAAAGCCGACGAGATGAAGGTAAGCGGGAACACCGCGATGAAACCGACCGAGTTCGCCGATTCCGGTGATGAGACGAGCAGGCCGAGCCAGGCGAACACCCACGAGAAGGCGTAACCGAAGAGCAGCAGGAGGATCAGGCCGAGGAAGATCTCCGGGGCGGAACTGTCGAACCGGAAACCGATGATCAGTCCGGTCCCGAGCAGGATCGCCACCGAAAGCGTGTTGGTTGCGACGTCGGCCAGGGTCCGTCCAGCCAGCACGGCGGGCCGGGCCATCGGCAGCGATCGGAACCGGTCGATCAGGCCCTTGCTGAGGTCTTCGTTCAGGCCGACCGCGGTCACGAAACCGCCGAACGCGATGTTCTGGACGATGATGCCGGGCAGCAGGAAATCCTTGTAGTCGTAACCCGGCGTGACGATCGCCCCGCCAAAGACGTAGACGAACAGCAGCAGGAACATGATCGGCTGGACGGTGAAAGCGAGCAGCAGGTCGGGCGCACGGGGCAGCCGGATCAGGTTGCGTTCCGCGATCACGAGGGTGTCGGAGACGAGCCTTCTCATTTTCCGTCCTCCAGTTCGTCTTCGTCTTGCGTTTCGAGGGCATGACCGGTCAGGGCGAGGAAGACCTCGTCGAGGGTCGGCCGGCGCAGGCCGATGTCGTCGATCCCGATCCCGGCTTCGTTCAGCTTCCGGACGGCTTCGACGATCGCTCCCTGCCGCTTCCGGACGGTCAGCTTCACCGACTCGCCTTCGACGAACGGCTCCCCGTCGGACATGTCCGAAAGGATCCCGATCGCCTCGTCGTTGAAGGAGTCGTCGTCGAGCTTGACTTCCAGCCTCTCGCCGCCGACCCGGTCCTTGAGTTCGTCCGAGGTGCCGTCGGCAACGACCTTGCCCTGGTCGATGACCGCGATCCGGTCGGCCAGGCGGTCGGCCTCATCGAGGTACTGGGTGGTTAGCAGCACTGTGGTGCCATCGGCCACCAGGTCCTCGATCGTCTCCCACAGGGCGAGGCGGCTGCGGGGATCGAGTCCGGTGGTGGGTTCGTCGAGGAAGAGGATGGCGGGCTTCGCCACGAGGGCGTCGGCCAGGTCGAGGCGCCGGCGCATGCCGCCGGAGTAGGTGCGGGCCGGGCGGTCGGCGGCCTGGTCGAGGCTGAACCGCTTCAGGAGTTCGTCGGCGCGGACCTTGGCGTCGGCCCGGTTCATGCCGTAGAGCCGTCCGACCATGGTCAGATTCTCCTTGCCGGTCAGGTTCTCGTCGACCGCGGCGTACTGGCCGGCGAGCCCGATCCTCTCACGCAGCGCGGCCTCGTCCTCGACCACATCGAAGCCCGCGACCCTGACGGAGCCGGCATCGGGTTTCAGCAGCGTGGTCAGGACGCGCACTGCTGTCGTCTTGCCGGCACCATTCGGCCCGAGCAGTCCCAGCACCGACCCGGTCTTCACCTCGAGGTCGACGCCGTCGAGGGCCTTGACGTCGCCGAAATGCTTGACCAGGCCTTCGACCACGATCGCGGGCTGGACGCTGGGCGCGGGGCGAGCGGCAGGCTCGCTTGTCTGTTCGGACTGGGTCATCGGGGGAACCTTTGATGGAGCGGGAAATTGCGCAATGAGTGGTTCTAACAGATTCAGACTGCCCGTCCGGACGAAACTGATCGGTCTCGGAGTAGAAGGTGCAGAGATCCGCACTGCTAGGTTTCATGCGTGTTCGATCACTCTCGCGCCCGCGGTCCTGTGCTTCTTCTGCGCGGGATCACGGCCGATCGCCACCGACCAGACCTCGACTCACTGGCGCGGGAGACCGACCCGGAACGGTTCGTCTGGCGGATCCTGCCGCACGCCGCCAGGAGCTTCGCCGCGAGCATCGTCGTGCTGCCCCGCGAAAAGGCACTGGCAGCTGCTGTCGCCTACCTGTACTGCCGCATGCTCGACTCGTACGAGGACCTGATCGACGATCCGGAAGACTGTGAAACCGGAATCCGGAAGTTCGCCGGCCGATTCGAGACCTTTCCTCCGGCAACGCCGGAGCCGATTCCCACCGATGCTGCCCGTGACGATCGCGACCGGGTCTACCTGTTGCTGATCGACCGCTCTGAACAGGTCGACTCCGTTTTCGCCGGCCTGGCCCCTCTCGTCCGGGGGCAGATCACGGATCTCGTCCGTTCCATGGCCGACGGCATGGTCTGGTCCACGAAGGTCTTCGCCGAGCAGGGCGGCGTGCTCGAGGACCAGGACCAGCTCGCCCGCTACTGCCGGAACGTGATCGGCCATCCGGCCCTGTTCACGCTGAGCCAGGTCGCCGACGGCGATCTGACCGATGGAGCCCGCGAAGACGCCCTGCTGGTCAGCGAGATGATCCAGCTCGCGAACGTCAGTCGCGACATCGAACGTGATCTCGAACGCGGGATCGCGTATCACCCGGCCCTCAGGCCCTACCTCGGGCGTCAAGTCGGAACCGAAGCCAGGGCCGTGGTCAGCGAAGTCCGCGAGGCCTACATGTCGATGGCCCTCAGCCGGGCGTCCGCCTACCGCCGTCTCTTCGAAGGACTGAACCTCGGCGGAACTGCGGCCGTGCGGACTGCGGCCGTCCTGATGCTCTCGTTCACGGACCTCCACTACCGCAGCTGTGCAACGAGGACCGGAAACACCGCCTGGCCCGGTCCAGCCAGCCGACTTCAGGTCGTGGCGAAGACGCTGCCTTCGGTCGTGTCGCGCGGCTGGGCCGGCAACACGATCCGCCAGATCGAGAACGACTTCCTGCTTTTTTCAGCCCAGAGCTGAGTCGATCGCGGCGATGACTTCGTCGTCGGCCGGGTCGGTCGGCGCCGGGAACTTCGTGATCAGCCGGCCTTCACGGTCGATCAGGTACTTCGCGAAGTTCCATTCCGGTTCTTCACTCTGGTCCGCCAGCTCGGCGAACAGTGGATTCGCTCCGTCGCCAACTACTGTCGTCTTCTCGAACATCGGGAACTCGACCCCGTAGTTCTTCTGGCAGAACTCGCCGATTTCCTCCGAAGTCCCGGGCTCCTGCTCGAGGAAGTCATTCGCGGGGAACCCGAGGACCGTGAAGCCATCCGCGTTCTTCTCGTGAAAGATCTTCTGCAGGTTCTCGAACTGCGGGGTGAGCCCGCACTTGCTGGCCGTGTTGACGACGAGGGTCACCTGGCCGAGGTAGTCGCTCAGGTCCTGTTCGGATCCGTCGAGCCGGGTCATGGTTCCGGTCAGGACGACCGGCGCTTCGTGGTTTTCCATGATCGCGATCCTAGCCACCATCCGACCTGGATGGTTAGGCTGCGCCTGCGCGACGGTCCACTCGCGCGGAGGGAAATCTTGCCAACTGGAGGAGAGTTCAGATGAAGCTGGTGATCGGCGTCGTGCGCCCGGAAAAGGCGAACGACGTTCTCGAGGCGCTTTTCCGCGCGAATATCCGCGGAGTGTCCATGAGCAAGGTGCAGGGACACGGTGGCGAAATGTCCCGGGTCGAGACCTACCGCGGGACCACGGTTCAGATGGGTCTCTCCGAGAAGACACGCTTCGAGATCGCGGTGTCCGACGAATTCGTCGACGACGCCGTCAATGCGGTCAACGAAGGCGGCCGCACCGGCGACGTCGGCGACGGGAAGATCTTCGTCGTGCCGCTCGACTCCGTGGTCCGGGTCCGCACCGGCGAGACCGACGATGCAGCCGTCACCCCGGTGGCTCCCTGATGGCACCCGGAGTCGATGTGGGCGACACCGCCTGGATGATGATGGCGACGGCGCTGGTCATTCTCATGACCCCCGCCCTCGGCCTCTTCTACGCCGGGCTGGTCCGTTCGAAGAACACGCTGAACACGTTCATGATGTGCATCGCCGCCCTCGGTGTGGCGACGATCTCGTGGGCGGTAGTCGGTTATTCGATCGCCTTCGGCGGTGACGGTGGCGGAATCATCGGCAACCTCGACCACGCGTTCCTGAACGGCGTCGGTTTCGAACCGCGGGACGGCACTACCATTCCGCAGCTGCTCTTCATGGCGTTCCAGGGCAGCTTCTGCATCCTCACGGTGGCACTGGTCTCCGGTGCGGTGGTGGAGCGGATCCGCTTCGCGCCGTACATGGTCTTCGTCGCGCTCTGGTCGACCCTGGTCTATCCGGTGATGGCCCACTGGGTCTTCGGCGGCGGTTTCCTCGCGGAGGCAGGCACACTCGACTTCGCCGGCGGTGTGTCGGTCGAGATGGCTTCGGGATTCTCAGCCCTGGCCGCGGCGATACTGCTCGGCTACCGGAAGGACTACGGGCGTCAGGCACTCCTGCCCCACAACTCGGTGCTCGTCCTGCTCGGAGCCGGCCTGCTCTGGTTCGGATGGTTCGGCTTCAACGGCGGCAGCGGAATCGGTGCCAACGAGATCGGCGTCCTCGCGTTCACCAACACGCTGCTCGCACCCGCCTGCACGCTCGTCGGCTGGTTCGCGCTCGACCTCTGGCGTGGCGGCAAGGTCACAGCGGTCGGTGCCGCCACGGCAATCATCGTGGGTTGCGTTGCGATAACCCCGGCGGCCGGCTTCATCAGCCCGATGTGGGCGATGGCCCTCGGCCTCGCCGCGTCGATCCCGAGCTATCTGATCATCGTCTGGCTGCCCCGCACCCGCATCGACGAGACCCTCGACGTGCTCGGTGCGCACGGCATCGCCGGCATCTTCGGCATGCTCTGGATCGGCCTGTTCGCGCAGGCCGACTGGAATGGAATAGCCGACGGCCTGGCCTACGGCAACCCGGGCCAGCTGTGGGATCAGGCCCTGGCGATACTCATCGCCCCGGTCTACGCGTTCGTCGTCACCTACGGCCTGCTCAAACTGATCGGTGCGGTCTCACCGCTCCGGGCGAGTGAGAAGGAAGAAGCGGTCGGCATGGACATCATTCAGCACGGCGAAGAGGCCTACGTCAGCGGAGAGGGCGCGATCCTCCTAAAGGTCAACTCGAAGAAGACCCCGGCCGAACTCGACTCGGACCTGAAGTCCGGAGAGGTTCCGGCCCTAGCCGGCAGCCCGGAGAAGCCATCCGCCTAGATCTCGGCAGTGCGTCCGTCTCGCCGAGAAAGACCCGGAGCGCCTGGACGCGGACGCCTGCAAGGGTCCGCCCCCAACCGCTGTGTGACACCGCGCACACTTTCGGTGACATCTTCCGGATCCTTCTAGGCTGACCTAAGTGGAAGTCAAGGATCCAGCCGCCCCAACCAGTCCTCCCCTCGTCTCCGGCAGACCGCCGAAGATCAAGAAGCCGTTCTTCGTCCAGGCCTGGAAACTCTCCCACGCACAGAACTCGATGTTCGACGAAGCGCAGGCCGAACTCGGTGACATCTTCGAAGTGAACCTCGGGCGTAACAAGTG
>JBPPMI010000023.1:0-4742 GCA_051305975.1 Solirubrobacterales bacterium | reverse complement strand
GCCACCCGCGGTAGACAGATGCGCCCGCCCTCGCGGTAGACCGATCCCCGAGGTTCGCCCGCCTCTCACGTCAGAGCGATCACCCAAGGCAAATTCCCCGGCCCGTGCAGCGGGTTTTGTAAGCTGGAGAGCGGTGACCGGTACAACTCTCAACCTGGACACGGCGAAAAGCCCTGCCGCGGAATCAGAATTCACGGAGGTCTGCCCCCATTTTCACGCTGCGATCGAACTGATAGGGAAGCGCTGGAGCGGGGCGATCATCTGGGCACTGTCCGAGCGCCCGATGCGTTTCGCGGAGCTCAAACGGGCGATCCCCGGGCTTTCCGACCGGCTGCTCTCGCAGAGGCTCAGGGAGCTCGAGTCGGCCGGCCTGATGGACCGGACTGTGGAGGAAGGTCAGCCGGTGAAGGTGACTTACGAACTGACCGGGAAGGGCCTCGACCTCAGACCGGCAATCCAGGCGTTACGTCAGTGGGCTTGTCACTATCAGGAGAATCTTCCCTGAAGACTTCGTCGAGCCTGCCTGTGTCTTCTTTGACCACCGCGTCGCCTTTCGGCCGGATGTAGACCGTCTGGCCGGACTCGATCTGGAGTGCCTCCAGTTCGGAACTGGTCAGTTGTGCCCACACTTCGCTGTGCTCGTTGGCGGTCAGCATTTCGACCCGCCCGGCGAAACCGAGCTTGACTATCCGGTCGATCTGGGCTTCGACGGCTTCCGGAGCCGGGCTCCCCAGGATCTCGACGTCGTGCGGGCGGACCAGTTTGCCAGCCAGGCGATTGACCTCGCCCACGAACCCCATCACGAACTCGTTGCCGGGTGAGTCGTATAGGTCGGCGGCCGTGCCGGTCTGTTCGATCTGGCCTTCGTTCATGACCACGATCTGCTCGGCGATGTCCATCGCCTCCTCCTGGTCGTGGGTGACGAAGATGGTGGTCACGTGGACCTCGTCGTGGAGTCTCCTCAGCCACGTACGCAGGTCCTTGCGGACCTTCGCGTCGAGCGCGCCGAAGGGCTCGTCCAGGAGCAGCACCGACGGTTCAACCGCGAGGGCGCGGGCGAGGGCCATGCGCTGGCGCTGGCCGCCGGAGAGCTGTGACGGGTAACGCTTGGCGAGGCCGCCGAGCTGGACCAGGTCCAGGAGCTCGTAGACGCGCTTGCTTACGCGTGCCTTGGGCCACTTGCGGACCTTGGGACCGAAAGCGATGTTTTCGTACACGGTCATGTGCTTGAAGGCGGCGTAGTGCTGGAACACGAAGCCCACGTTGCGGTCGCGTACCGGCTTTCTGGTCTGGTCTTCGCCGCCGATCAGGACTCGTCCCGCGGATGGGGTTTCGAGCCCGGCGATAGTGCGGAGCAGCGTCGACTTGCCGCTGCCGGACGGACCGAGCAGGGCGGTCATCGAACCGTTCGGCACTCCGAGGTCGACGTTCTTCAGCGCCTGGAAGTCGCCGAAGTCCTTGGAGACGCCGACGACGTCGATTCCGGTGCCGTTCTGGTTCAGGTGTTCGGTCGCCATTTTCAGTTCTCCTTGCGTCGCATGAGGTTGAGGGCCAGGAGCGTGGCCAGCGCGAGCGCTGCCAGTACCAGTGATGCGGAGTAGGCCCCGACCGAGTTGAAAGTCTCGAATTGTTTCTGGACGAAGAGCGGGAGGGTCTCGGTTTCGCCGGAGATCCGGCCGGAGACGATCGTGACCGCGCCGAACTCGCCGAGAGCGCGCGCCGTCGTCAGGACGACACCGTAGGAGACGCCCCAGCGGATCGAAGGAAGCGTGATCTTCCAGAAGATCTGCCAGGCGCCGGCGCCGAGCGTTTCGGCGGCCTTCTCCTGGTCGTCCCCGATCTCCTGGAGGACCGGGATCGTTTCCCGCGCCACGAAAGGCAGGGAAACGAATATGACCGCCATGACGATGCCCGGGGTGGAGAAGATCACCTGGATTCCGATCGACGCGAGGTCGGCTCCGAACCAGCCACCCTCGCCGTAGACGAGGACGAGGGCGAGACCGATGACGACGGGCGAGACCGCGAAGGGTACGTCGATCAGCGCGTTGATTATCGATTTGCCGCGCATGTTCGAGCGCACCATTATCAGCGCGCAGGCGACGCCGAAGATCGTGTTGAGCGGCACCGCGATGATCACGGTGAGGAGGGTCAGCCGCAGGGCGGCGAGGGCGTCGGGCGTGGTGATCGCGTCGAGGACGGCCCCGACGCCTTCGTCGAATGTACGGACGAAGATCACGCCGATCGGCAGCAGGAGGAGGAAACCGAGGTAGGCCAGCGCGATGTACCGGAGCGACCACCGGGTGAGACGATTGCTATCGGTCATGCCGCAGGCTCTTCCTCTGGATAAAGGTCACGATGGCGAGCATCAGGAGCGAGACCGCGAGCAGGACGACCGAGACGGCAGACGCGCCGACCAGGTTGTCTGACTCGATCTGGCCCCTGATGAAGACTGAGGAAACTTCGGTCTTGAAAGGGACGTTGCCGGAAACCAGGACGAGTGAACCGAATTCACCGAGGGCTCGGGCGAAGGCCAGGGCCACTCCGGTGGCGATACCGGGACCGAGGTTCGGGAAGATGATTCGCCAGAAGATCCGGGCGCGGCTGGCGCCGAGCGCTTCTGCGGCGGCGTCCATGTCGCGGTCGAGCGTGAGCAGCAGCGGCTGGACCGCACGCACGACGAAGGGGAGGGTGACGAACAGCAGGGCCACCACGACGGCGACCTGTGTGAAGGCGATGTCGATGTTGACCGGCGAGTCCTTGCCGTAGACCACGAGCAACGTCAGGCTGGCCACGATCGTCGGAAGTGCGAACGGCAGGTCGATCACCGAGTTGACGAAGCCCTTGCCGCGAAAGTCGTCGCGGACCAGGACCCAGGCGATCAGGGTGCCCATTACGGCGTTGATCACCACGACGATGAGCGAGGCGATCACCGTCAGCTTGAGAGATGCGACTGCCTGGGGCGAGCTGACTGCGGTCCAGAAGCCAGACAGCCCGTCCTCGAACGACTTGGTCGCGATCGCGGCGAGTGGAAGCAGCACGATCAGGCCGAGGTACGTGACGACCAGACCCTTGTTCAAAGAGTCGCCGACGCCGGGCAGGCGGATGCCTGCCCGGCGTGTCGGCGGCTTGCCCACTTCAGAAGCGGGCTTTACTGCGGGAGCGTTGGCGCTCACTACTCCGCCTGTACTCCGAGTTCTTCATTGATCTTCGCGATCGAACCGTTCTCCTCGTCGAAGAAGTCGGTAGCGACCTTGTCCCATCCACCGAGGTCTTCGATGGTGAATAGACCGGACGGGACCGGGAACTTCTCTTTGTCGAGCAGCGCCGGGTTGACCGAACGGTAACCCTGCTCCTGCCAGATCTCCTGGGCCGGATCGGTCCAGAGGTAGTCGAGGAAATCCGTCGCGGCCTTCGGCGCGTCGACGGTGACCGCGGCCGGCTGCTCGATCAGGATGGTGTCGTCCGGGACGACGTAGTCCACGTCTTCACCGGCGGCCTGGGCGGCGAGGGCCTCGTTCTCGTAGGAGAGGAGGACGTCACCGGCACCGCCGATGAACGCCTGCAGCGCGACACGGGCGCTTTCGGGCTGGGCCGGAGTCTTCTCCAGCACGGACTTCACGGCGTCGAGCGCCTCGTCCGGCTTGGCACCGCTGTTCAGCGCGGCACCGTAGATGGCCATGATGTTCCAGCGGGCTCCACCCGAGGTGAACGGGTTCGGCGTCACGACTTCGACATCCTTGTCGATCAGGTCCTGGAAGCTTTCGATACCTTCCGGGTTGCCGGGACGGGTGACGATCGAGACTACCGAGTTGGTGACGATGCCTTTGTACTTGTTGTCGCGCCAGGTGTCGGCCACCTGGCCCGAGTCGACCAGACGGGTGACGTCGGTCTCGAGGGCGAAGTTGACGTAGTCCGCGCCCTGACCGGCCTCGACGGCGCGGCTCTGGTCGCCGGAAGCGCCGAACGAGTTGCTGAATTCGACTCCGTCACCGCCGTCGGTGTCGGTGAAGCCGGGCTCGAGGTGCTCTTCGTATGCGGTCTGCGGCGTGGAGTAGGCGACTACCTGGACCTTCCCACCATCGCTGCTGCTGTCGGAACTGCCGCAGCCGGCCACGATGGCCGCGAAGGCGACGAGGGCAAGTACGAGTAGTCCCTGCACCTTGTAGCGCTGCGTGAAGTCTGGTCTGGTCAAGTCCATGGGTAATGCCCCCTTAGTTGATGTAAATACTTTGTTGATTAAGAAACTCTGGAATAAGCGCGGAAACTTACCACGGTTTTCGGCGGATTGTCGAGTCAAGAGGTAGGAAAGGTCAGTAAGGCGATCCGATTTGCCGTATTGGTCGCGGAAACGCCCTGTGTCTTCCCGGGGTGTCATCCTCTTCGAATGGAGTTTGCGTTCCCTCCCGGTCCCGAAACCGGACCCGCCTCACCGGCCGGTGACCCGCCAGCCCCGCTGCCGGTCGGCGAATACGCGGCCGCGCTGACCAGAGCGCTGCGGGGACTGGCCCGGGTGACGGTCACCGGGGAGCTCGCCGACGTGAGAAAGCCCCGTGGCGTCCAGTACTACTTCCAGCTTCGCGACGAACGCGGTGGGGTGCCGTGCGCGATGTGGAAGAACGATTTCGATCGCCTGGGCCTTCCGCCTGATGTCCTGCGTGACGGCGCCGAGATCGTCGCGACCGGAGGCCCGGACTACTACGTGGGAGGCCCGACGGCGTCACCGGCCTTCAGTTTCCGGGTCA